>JAZNGS010000036.1:0-6652 GCA_045576555.1 Clostridia bacterium
AATAATTCATATGTTATTGCTATGTGCATAGAGGGAAAAGAAATCTCAAGCGAAGAATTAGCAAACGAAATCAAGAACATTTCAATGTCTAATTCCAATATAACCTTTATTATCGGAGGTTCATTGGGACTTTCAAAAGCAGTAAAAAAAAAGGCAGATAAATGCATAAGCTTTGGAAAAATCACACTTCCCCATCAGCTTATGAGAGTTGTTCTTGCAGAGCAAATATACAGAGCATTTAAAATAAATGCAAACGAAGCATATCATAAATAAAAAAATCGGAACAAGAAAACTTGCTCCGATTGGCGGACAGGGTGGGATTCGAACCCACGTGCCGGAATTACCGACAAACTGATTTCGAGTCAGCCCCGTTATGACCACTTCGATACCTGTCCATAACACCGTTAAAGTATAGCACAATTACCTCAATTTGTCAATCAAAATATTTTAATCCGGAGGGATATAATGATAACCAACATATCCAGTTCACAAAACGAAAAATTCAAACATTTTAAAGCTCTAAAACAAAAAAAAGAAAGAATGATATCTGGTCAGTACACCGTTGAGGGAATAAAATCCGTCAGGGATGCTATAGAAGCTGAGGCTAATATTTCTTCTATTCTTGTATCAGACGAGTTTTTTTCTCAAAACAACTTTGAATATCCGCAGAACATTGATATATATGTGATTTCTGATAAATTGTTTTTTGCACTCTCAACCACTGAAACGCCGCCCGGAATTATTGCAGTTATAAACATCAAAGAAAATAAACTTGAATTGGATATAAATAAACCATATATATTTTGTGACAACATAAGAGACCCCGGAAATTTAGGGACTATCATAAGAACTGCTGATGCAGCAGGATTTGGCGGAGTAATGCTGTCAGAAGAATGTGTTGATATATATAATCCAAAGACAGTTCGTTCAAGTATGGGGTCATTTTTTCATATTCAAATTGAAGAAAATGTCAGCTTGGAAAAGCTTATGGAATATAAGCAAAAGGGTTTCTTGCTTCTTGGCGGGCTTCTTGATAACGACACATTACTCTATACTGATGCAGACATGACAAAACCATTAATTCTTGTCATTGGAAATGAAGCAAATGGAATTAGCGATGAAATCAAGAAAATAACCGATGTTAAAGTTAAAATTCCAATGGACGGCAAAGCCGAATCACTAAATGCAGGAGTTGCTGCAGCAATTTTGATGTATGAATGCAACAGACAAAGAAGATAAAAAATGGTTAGCTGTTTCTCAGCTAACCATTTTTTTATTTATCTTTATTAACCATCTCAAGTTTAATATTTCTTCTGTTTTTAACCTCTTCAGGTATAGGCTTGATGTCCCCTGCCTTGGTAAGTGCCCATCTTGTAATCAACGGACCGAAAAGTTCATAAATCAATACCGCAAAAAGGGTAATATTTCTTATTAAGTTTCCATCTTCCCCAAGTTCCATAGCCAAGGTACACATTCCAAGTGCAACTCCCGCCTGTGGTAAAAGTGTGTATCCGAGATATTTGCATATTTGAGGTTCACATTTTACTGATTTTGCACTTGCTAATGTTCCAAAATATTTACCTAATGAACGGAAAATTATATAAACCAAACCAATGCCAACAATTGCAACATCAGCAAAAACACTAAGCTCTAACTCTGCACCGCTCACAACAAAGAAAAGTGCAAAAAGTGGTGAAGTCCATTTATCCGTAGCACCCATCAAATCATGAGATAGTGAGCATATATTGCAAAATATTGTTCCAAGCATCATACAAGTAAGAAGTGAAGAAAAACCAATATGCACAGGTCCGATTTCAAATTTTATCATTGAGAGTGCAACTGTTAGGAACACAACACCTATCGTCATATTCAATCTGTTTGTATTTGAATTAAATAGTTTTTCCAACTGTGTCAGAACCCATCCCATAACCGCACCAAGTATCAAAGATGCAACAATTTCAATAAATGGATTGACAAGTATTGAAAATAAATCTGCAGAACCTACATTCAAAGACTTTGCAATACCAAAAGAAATTGCAAAAATTACCAATCCAACAGCGTCATCTAATGCAACAATCGGCAAAAGCAACTTTGTCAAAGGTCCGTCTGCCTTATATTGCCTTACAACCATCAATGTTGCAGCAGGTGCAGTTGCAGTTGCAATAGCGCCAAGAGTAATAACCTGTGGCAACGATAGTTTATCAGGCATAATAAGATGAACTACCAAAAGTGCCAAATCAACAAACAATGTTGCTACTAATGCCTGAAAAATACCAATAACAAAAGCCTGTTTTCCAATTTTTTTAAGATCTTCAAGTCTAAATTCATTACCAATTGAAAACGCAATAAAACCTAAAGCAATGTCTGAAATAAGACCCAATTTTTCCACTGCCTCGGCGGAATTAAATCCAAAACCCGGAATATTTAACATTCCCACCACATATGGACCTATTAAAACTCCTGCTATTAGGTAAGCAGTAACAGATGGCAGTTTGAACGGTTTGAATGCTCTTGTCATCAAAAGACCTGCCAAAAGAGCAACAGATACTGATAAAATTGTGTTCATAATATCGCCTTCCTATGTATATTCCTCAAAAAAGCACTTGCGCATATGCAAGTGCTTTTTGGTAGCGGTAATTGGATTTGAACCAATGACACCACGGGTATGAACCGTGTGCTCTAGCCAACTGAGCTATACCGCCAAATCGACAACAGACTCATTATACACGATATACCACCTTTTGTCAATACTTTTTTCTAAAAATTTTCAACTTTTCTAATACCTTCAAATAACATATCTTCAGAAACTATATATGGGATGACTTTCATATCAGGGTCCTTTAATGCACTTTTTAGGACAGTATCAAGAAATTCCCTGTCACAAGGTATATTTCTTTCTCCTAAACTTGTTTCAATTTCAATTGATTTTAAGAATTCAACTATCCTCTTTGCCTCTGGAATGTTGTTATCAACCGCCAACTGAACAGCAGTGCAATATCCCACAACATCTCCGTGCAAGAATTTTTCTTCAAAACCATCAAGAACAGTCAAGCCATAAAACAAAGCATGAGCCATTGCTCCGTTATAATCAGGATTAATCAGCATTGAAACCATACCTGTTGTAATTATTATCGCCAAAATAACCTGTTCCAATTCATCACAGATAGTGTTTTTAGAACAAGCCTCCAATGCCTTTTTAGCATATCTTATCAAAGGCTCATTACACATATTGCTGATTGTGAGTCCAAGCTCTGACCCATAATCAAGATTTCTCCCGCGAGCTGAAAATTCAACCTCATAGTGCTTTGCCAGGGTATCCCCTATTCCTGCACGCAAATACTTATATGGTGCCTCACTGATTATTTGAGTGTCTATGAAACAATGGTATGCAGGTTTTTTATAATAGATAAATTTAGAAAATGCGTGTTCTTTTGTGTATATAACAGATAATGCAGAAGATGCAGCGCAGGTTGATGCAATCGTTGGAACCGTCACAACAGAAACTCCTAACATATCTGCAAGATATTTTGATGTATCTATCGCCTTTCCCCCACCGACACCAACAACAAAATCAATATTCTTGTTCTTGTATATTTCATAAAGTTCAAAAACTCTTTCTTCAGTACATTCTGTTCCATAGATAACCTCATCAACCATCTTGAAATCTGATGAAACAACAGACAAAAGCCTATTTCTTGATACCCCCAGAGCTGTTTTTCCTCCGATTAGCAAAAAATCAGTACCAAGATTTTTACATACCTCATTAAAATTTTCAAACGCATCTGTCCCCAATGTGTACGATGGGAAATATCTTTCTTGCATACCAAATAAATCTCCTTTTTGTGAAAATAAAGGGCTGATGCCTTTCATCAGCCCTTTGATGCTTTTAAAGATTATTTTACTAACATATCTGCAAGATTATACTTTGCAGCAATTTCAGCAACTACACCCTCTTCTGTTAATTCAGCAATTGCATCATTAATCTTTTGAGTCATATCGCTGTCTTTTCTGCAAGCAATACCATATTCCTGCAAACCAAACTGATTGTCAATATTTACAACAAGGTCAGGATAATCTGTTCCTTCGCCTACCATACCATAAGCACATACACTGTCAACCAATGCGATGTCAGCTGTTCCTGCAGCAACTTCCATAATAGCTTTTGCCATTGAATCTACTGGTGTGTAACTAGCATTTGCAAAGAATTCTTTTGCTGATACTTGAACTGTTGCATCATCTTCAATTGTTCCCTGAAGTTTTCCTTCACCTGTTGAACCTTGTTCAGCAACTACGATAGCACCACTTGGGTCTTTTGCAAACTTTTCAGCAACATCAGGCTTCATAACCATAGCTTGTGTGTTATTTAAGTAAGGAGCTGACATATTCATTGTTTGCTTTCTTTCTTCTGTGATACACATACCATTCCAGATGCAATCAATGTTCTTTGAGTTCAATTCGATTTCTTTTGAATCCCAGTTGATTTCAACAAATTCAGCTTCAAGGTCAAGCTTTTCGGCAACTGCCTTTGTAAGCTCTGTATCAAAACCAATCAATTCGTTGTTGTCATCATAATAGTTCATTGGAGCGAACAATGTGATACCAACTGTCATTTTTCCTTTTTCCTTGATTTCCTCATAATCGGATACATTCTTTTCTCCGCATCCTGTCAATGCTGTTGCAAGCATTGCTGCCATAAGTGTTAGTGATAGTAATTTTTTCATTTTTTTTACTTCCTTTCGTTTGTTTGATTTTTATTACTTTATCACTATACCACTTTATTGTGCTAAAGTCAATACTATTTTTTTATTTTGTATATTTTGCATATGTTTTTTTATTTATTTGCATATAATATGTGCATATTGTATTGTTATCTTTTATTAAGGTGCTAATAATATTGATTTATATATATGAATATGATAAAATCACAATAAGAAAGGGTGATATTAATGATTATTATTTTATTGATTATTTTATTAGCTATTTTGTTTGCAAACATAAAAATTGTTCCTCAAGCATATGCATATGTAATTGAAAGATTGGGCGCTTATGACAAGACATGGTCTGTCGGAATTCATATCAAAATTCCAATTATAGACAGAGTTGCAAAAAAAGTTAACCTAAAAGAACAGGTTGCAGACTTTCCCCCACAGCCTGTTATCACAAAAGATAATGTAACTATGCAGATTGACACTGTTATATATTATCAGATACTTGATCCGATGCTATATACTTATGGTGTTGAAAGACCTATGATGGCTATTGAAAATCTTACAGCTACAACTCTTAGAAACATCATTGGTGACCTTGAGCTTGATGAAACATTAACTTCAAGAGACAGAATTAATTCAAGTATGCGTACTATTCTTGATGAGGCAACTGACCCTTGGGGAATTAAAATTAACAGAGTAGAATTAAAGAACATTATTCCTCCAAGAGAAATTCAGGATGCTATGGAAAAGCAAATGAAAGCAGAAAGAGAAAGACGAGAGTCTATTCTAAAAGCAGAGGGTGAAAAGAAATCTGCAATTCTTATTGCTGAAGGCGAAAAAGAATCAGCAATTTTGAGAGCAATTGCAAAAAAAGAAACTGCTATAAAAGAGGCTGAAGGTCAGGCAGAAGCCATTTTAACTGTCCAGACCGCTATTGCAGAAGGTATTAAAAAAATTAACGAGGCAAATCCGTCAGATGCATATGTGGCACTAAAATCATTAGAAAGCTTTGAAAAGGCTGCCGATGGTAATGCAACAAAAATTATTATTCCATCACAAATTCAAGGTGTTGCAGGCCTTGCAACCTCAATAAAAGAACTTATGTCTGACAAATAATAAAATAAAAAAATAACACTTGGGTTTAACCCAAGTGTTGTTTTTTTAATTACGCGTTTGCTTTTGCTAAGATAAGAGCAAGCTGTGATTTTTTTCTTGCAGCTGTGTTCTTATGAAGAATACCCTGGCTCACACCTTGGTCAATCTTCTTAACAGCATCGTTGAACAATGCATTGATTTCAGCCTTGTTTCCAGCTTCAGCAGCAGCCTCAAATTTCTTAACTGCAGTCTTTAATGCAGTCTTGTGCATTTGGTTAATCAAAGTCTTTTTTGCAATAACCTTTACACGCTTTTTTGCAGACTTAATGTTAGGCATTTAATCCACCTCCATACAATTTAATAACATAATACTGAAACATTTTATCACATTAAAACAAAAATTGCAAGTGTTTTTTGTAAATATTTTAAAAAAATATGAAATTAATTCTAAAAACATTATAATTATGCTATTAAATTATATTTTTTTCATAATTAATCAGTTTAATTTTGCAATTTTCTGCTCCTGTTTTTGCTTTAATTTCTCACATATTATTCTTTCAAGAACATAAGAAAGTTCGGTTGGAACAACCTCTTCCTTTTTAATTATTGCAATATATGATAATGCCTCCTCAACATCAAAAAACACACCCTCAATTTGCTTACATTCACTCATATCAGGCTTACCCGGCAATCTGTCAATTCTTAATATTCCGATACCATAGCTTTTTAATTTACTGTACCCAAACCCAACAGGTGTTTCTAAAAGATAATATTTTAAAATTTTGTAACCATTGTTTTTTTCATTCTCTATGACCACATCTGTACCAAATTGAATTTTTTTCATAATC
>JAZNGS010000037.1:0-4032 GCA_045576555.1 Clostridia bacterium
AACCTGATACGCATAATGCCGGCGTAGGAAGTATATGAAATATTGACTCTTATAATCGGTGGAGCTCCCCGTTGATGTGACTTCTCCGCTTTTTCATTTTAAATTTTAAAGGAGTTGATATTATGTCAAAAACTAAAAAACTGACTGTATCTGCGATTATGGTTGCATTGGCAACTGTTTTGGTTATTATATCAAAACTAATTCCTGCACCATGGTTGCAAGGCGGTTCGATTACACTTGCAAGTATGGTGCCGATAATTGCTGCATCAATTATACTTGATTTTAAATGGGGAATATTAACAGGAATTGTGTTCTCGATTATTCAAATGATGACAGGTTTTTATCCGCCTCCAACACAAAACTTTTTAAACTTTTTCCTTGTTGTTATGCTTGACTATGTTGTTGCGTTCGGAGTATTAGGATTAGCAGGAACATTTTACAGATTGATGCACAAAAAGTCTTGGGCAATCGCAATTAGTGGTGTTATTGTTACAACATTAAGGTATGTATGTCATATATTATCAGGGATACTTATCTGGGGAGTTTATGCCGAGGAGGGTCAAACTGTCTTTGCGTATTCTCTTACTTATAATGGTTCATATATGATTCCTGAAATAATTATAACAGGAGTTGTGCTTTCTCTGCTGTCAAAATTCATTATAAAATATTCTAATAATTAAAACAATCTCCTATGGAACTTCCCATAGGAGATTGTTTTATCTTTCTGATAATGGAATATACTGCGAATGTTTTGCAACATTTTTATATGCAGGTCTTATAATTTTTCCTGAATTCATAATATCTTCAACTCTGTGAGCACTCCAGCCTGCAATTCGTGCAATCGCAAATATTGGGGTGTATAATTCCAAAGGCAATTCCAGCATGCTATAAATAAATCCGCTGTAAAAATCAACATTTGCACTGACAGCTCTGTTACGCTTTTCTTTTAAAAGGTCAGGTGCAAGTTTTTCAACGAGCTCATAGAGTGCAAGCTCATCAAGTTTATTCTTTTCTGCCGCAAGAGGTTTAATCATCTTCTTCAAAATCTCTGTTCTTGGGTCAGAAATAGTGTAAACTGCGTGGCCAATACCATAAATCAAACCTGACTTATCAAATTCCTTTTTATCAAGTATGCCTCTTAAGTAATTTCTTACTTCGTCTTCGTTGGTCCAATCCTTGACTTTTTCTTTCATATCAGCAAACATCTGAATAACTTTTTTGTTTGCACCGCCGTGTCTTGGACCTTTTAGGGAACCCAATGATGCAGCAATAGTTGAATATGTGTCAGTTCCTGATGAAGAAACAACATGAGTTGTGAAAGTTGAGTTGTTTCCGCCACCGTGTTCAGCATGAACAACAAGGCAAGCATCAAGAAGTTTTGCTTCCAATGGTGTATATTTTTTGTCAGGTCGAAGTGTGTAGAGTATTGTTTCTGCTGTTGAAAGTTCCTTTGGAGGTGTGTGAATAAACAAACTTTTGCCGAATTGATAGTGTCTGTGCGCTTGATAGCCATAAACTGATAAAAGAGGGAAAATAGAAATCATTTGTAGGCACTGTCTTAATACATTTTCTATCGATGTATCATCAGGATTTTCGTCATATGAATACATTGTCAAAACACTTCTTGCCAATGTGTTCATCATATCCTGAGACGGTGCTTTCATAATAATATCTCTTACAAAACTTGTTGGCAAAGACCTGTAATCCGACAAGAGAGAACAAAAATCATCTAACTGCTCTTTTGTTGGGAGTTCGCCAAATAGCAAGAGATATGCAGTCTCTTCAAAACCAAATCTGTTATCAGCAGAAAATCCGTCAACTAACTTTTCAATATCTACTCCGTGGTAATATAACTTACCCTCGCAAGGAATTATCTCACCATCATCAATTGTGTATGACTTAACCTCGCCGATTTCGGTAAGACCTGTTAAAACACCTCTGCCTCGTTTATCACGAAGACCTCTTTTAACATCATATAAGCCGTATAATTCAGGATTAATTACTCCATTTTTAAGACATTTTTCACTCAATGAAATAATTTCAGGAGTAATTTCAGAAAAATTTCTATCACTCATTTTTTGTGTTTCCTTCCTATATTGTTGAGATATATAAATTATAACATATTTTTTAAATTAATACAATGAAAAAGTATTCAAATTTGTTAATTATATAATCTCTTTTTTATAGAAAATGACAGAGAAAGTGCCAAATTATGCAAATTTACATATCTTTTCAACATTGTTTTTGCTAAAATTGTCTGTTCTAATGCAATGATTGGGAAATTATCTTTCATTTTACTTGCAAGATTTTTAAGTTCATCTTGCATATCATTGTTAACAACAAGTCTTTCATTTCCATTTTGTATAAGCATAATATCACGAAGATATCCTTGCCAGAAATCAATAATAAGCTCTGCATTGTCTTTGTTCTGTTCCAGAAAATTGCATATATCATATGCAGAAATTCTATGTCTTGACATAAGAGGAATAAGCATCTTAAAACTTTCTCTCCTTAAATCATCATAATCAGGATTATCAATAATTGTTTTAATTACTCCAGGTAAACCTGATGAGAGTGAATATAATAAATCTGCCTGATTAATGTAATCAGGATAGTTAGATTGAATAAAATTTTTTGATACATCTTTACTGACAACAGGGAAACGAACGAGAGTGCAACGCGATAGCACTGTTTGCAAGAGCACACTTTCGCTTGTCGCAATAATTATAAACACAACATATTCAGGTGGCTCTTCTAAAATTTTTAGAAGACAATTTTGCGAAAAGTCATTGAGCTTTGCTCCATCGTTAATGATATACACTTTTTTCTTCGATTCAAAGGGTTTTATATATGCATCGGAAACAATTGAGCGTGCCTGTTCGGCAGATATAACAGTTTTATCTGTTGGTTCAATATAAACTATATCAGGATTTGTCCGACTTTTTGCACCGATACACGACTGACATTTTCCGCAAGGTGCAGTTTCAGTGTTGTTGCACACTAAAGAGGCCGCAAATAAATTTGCTGCCTCATGTCTTCCAACGCCCTCAGGGCCCACAAAAAGATAAGCCTGTCTGTTTTTGCCTTTGTGGACAGTGTTGATAAGCTCTTTTATAATATTATCGTGGAATGTTTCGTATCCGTACATTGACAAAACACCTTTCATAATCATTATATATATTTTAATACATTTATCCTTTTTTTGCAAGTATTATTGCACATTTTTGAATAATGTTATATAATAGTTTTATAAATTTATATTTACGAGAGGGAAAATAATGAGGGATATTTTAAAATCAGGGAGTATCGAGCTTGGTTGCGAGCTTTCGGAGGAACAAATAGATAAATTAATAAGATATTCAGAGCTTTTAGTCAGCTGGAATGAGAAAATGAATTTAACAGCAATCACTGACGAATTTTCTGTTGCAACAAAGCATTTTTTAGATAGTATGAGTGCAATTTCAACAGGATATGTAAAGGGGAAAACAATAGATGTCGGATGCGGAGCAGGTTTTCCCGGACTTGTTTTAAAAATAGCAAAGCCAGATATTAGTTTAACTCTTTTAGATTCACTAAATAAAAGAATAAATTTTTTAAAAAATGTTTGTGAAGATTTAGGAATTGCGGATGTTAGCTTTGAACATTCAAGGGCAGAAGACGGAGCAAGGAGAATGAGAGAACAGTTTGATACTGTTGTTTCAAGAGCAGTTGCAAATATGGGCGTTTTGTCGGAATTGTGTATTCCATTTTTGAAAATCGGCGGAAGATTTCTTGCCCTAAAAGGCCCTCTTGCCGAGGAGGAATTAAAAGAGGCAAACCGTGCAATATCAATTCTTGGCGGAGAGGTTGAGGACATTTTTGAAGCAAAAATTCCGCATACTGACCTTTCTCATAAGATAATTATTGTAAAAAAAGTAAGACACACTCCGATACAATACCCCAGAAAAGCAGGTATTGCGGCAAAATCTCCTATCGGCGGATGTTATAATTTGAATAAAGCTGCCTAAAAGTAAAATCGGTGTCGAAACCTGT
>JAZNGS010000038.1:0-6207 GCA_045576555.1 Clostridia bacterium
CGTGACCTTCGCGATGATGTTAATTATGTTTCCACAAGAACAAAATACAGAGTCTATATAATAGACGAAGTTCATATGCTTTCAACAGGTGCTTTTAATGCCTTGCTAAAAACATTGGAAGAGCCTCCGGCTCATGTTATATTTATTCTTGCAACAACCGAGGTTCATAAAATTCCTGAAACAATCCTTTCTCGTTGTCAGAGATTTGATTTTAAGAGAATTACCCCTAATGATATAATTGTAAGAATGAAAGAGATTGCAACTGCTGATGGCATAAGCATAACAGAAGATGCCTACCAGACACTTGCAAGAATGGCAGATGGCTCTATGCGTGATGGATTGAGTATTCTGGAAAGGTGTGTTTCTGCCTGTGGAAATCAAATAAATAACGATAGCATTATGTCTGTTTTGGGAATTTGCCAGACTGATTTGTTGTTTGATATTGCAGATTCGATTATTTCCTCAAATTCGGAGGAGGCAGTTTTGTTGGTTGACCAGGCTGTTAGAGAAGGTAAGGACCTGAATGTGACATTTGATTCATTAATAAAGCATTTCAGAGATTTGCTCGTTTGTAAAATTATGCAAAACCCATCTTCTGCAGTTGATTACTCCAATGATTTACTTGTAAAACTAAAAGCTCAGGCAGAAAAAGCGTCATTTGAAAAATTAAGCCATGCAACAACAGTTTTGACAAAAGCAAAATCCGATTCAAAATGGGCTAAAAACCCAAGAACAATATATGAACTTGCATTAATAAAAATTACAAGACCTGAACTTGACTCCTCACAGGAAGCTATGATGAGCAGGTTGTCGGAAGTCGAGGAAAAAACAAAAAATCCTATTGTTGTGACACAGGTTGAAGAAAAAAAAGAGAAAACAGAGGAACCTGTTAAAAAAAAAGTTGAAGTTTCAGCAAGACTTTTTGCTCCGTTAGACATAAATAGTCTGACAGACTCCTCACCTATAGTAAAAACTGCAAGAAACTGGGACAAAATTGCATCTATGATAAGCGACAAATACCCTTATCTATCAGGCATTGTGCTAAACAGAAGGGTTACAATTGATGCAGAAGGACTAATTCTTCTTTTTAAAAAGGATGAACTTGGAACAAAGAAAATTGCTTCAAAATACATTAATGAGCTTCAGCAAGCATTCACCAAATATTCTAAAACAGACTTTTCTATAAAAGCAGTTTTTGAAGAAGATATTGAGGATATGATAATTGATTTCTGGAACATCAAATCAGGTAACAATGGCAACAATGATACAGTTTCAGACGACCCACTTGACAAAATAGGAATGAAATTTTCAGAAATTGTTGAATACAAGGATGATGATAAGGTTGACATAGACCCTAATCCAGACCTTGCAGAACAACAAGAGCTTGATGAGAGCGAAGAATATCTCACTGAAGAAGAACAAAATATGGGTCAGTATGACGAAGATTAAGTAAATATACTCTAAAGAAGAGTTTTATAACTAACGATGGATAAATAAATATTATATGCCATAACCATCAATGGCAGAATGGAGAAAAATTATGGGTAAATACAAAGGTTTTCGCGGCGCAGGTATGAACACCAATACAAAAATGAACAGTGTAATTTCTCAAGCTAAAAAGATGCAGGAAGAAATGGAAAAAGTTCAGGCTGAAATGGAAGAAAAGGTTATAAAGACATCTGCCGGCGGTGGTGTTATTGAAGTTGAGGTTAATGGAAAGAAAGAATTGCTTTCAGTTAAAATAAAGCCTGAAGCAGTTGACCCGGACGATGTTGAAACACTTGAAGATTTGATTATGGTGGCAGTTAACGATGCTATCAAACAAGCAGACGATATGATGTCAGAGGGAATGAACTCCATAACAGGTGGACTTAACATCCCCGGATTATTCTGATTTGAGAGGTAGATTAAATGTTTCCGCCATTAATTGAGGGTTTGATTGAAAGTTATGCACAACTTCCCGGTATCGGCAGAAAAAGTGCAGAGCGAATTGCCTTTCATATTCTTGACAATATGCCAAAGGATAGTGTTATTCAAATGACCGATAATATATTAGCTGCAAAGGAAAATATCTGTTTCTGCCCTGTGTGTCAGAATTTAACCGATGTGACTCCTTGCAGCATCTGTTCATCTTCAAAAAGAGACAGGTCTGTTATTTGTGTTGTTGAAAACCCAAGAGATGTTATTTCAATTGAAAAAACAAAAGAATATACAGGATTATACCATGTTTTACACGGTGCCCTGTCACCAATGGACAACATCTCTCCTGAAGATTTGAAGATTAATGAATTGCTTTTAAGACTAAATTCCGAAGTAAAAGAAGTTATAATGGCAACAAATCCAACTGTCAGCGGAACTGCAACTGCAGTTTATCTTTCAAAACTTATCGCACCTATGGGGATTAAAGTGACAAGAATTGCCCACGGAATACCTGTCGGCGGCGATTTAGAATATGCAGATGAGGTTACATTGATAAAAGCTCTTGAGGGAAGACAAAATATGTAAAAAGCAAGGAAATTTAATTTCCTTGCTTTATTTTTATGTTCTTTTATAAAATTTATTTCCGCACATACATTTTATCTCAATCTTCCCTTTTCCCTTTGGAACCTTTAGTCTCTTTTTGCATTTTGGACAGAGATAAATTTTATGTGTCTGTTTCACAATCGCTCTTTCTTTAGCAAGACTTGTTGCTGACTTAAAATAGTTTGATACTTTCCAGAAATACTTCATAAAGAAATTGTTTTCTTTTCTTCTTTGATACAAGTTTTTTGAAAATACTCTGTATAAAAAAACTATATAAATCAACGAGTTTATAATATTTATTAAAGCGTTATATCTGCCAAATATACTTCTCAACAAAATAGATATAACAAGAATGGCAATTCCAAGACCGTCAATTCCATTTCTGCCATACATAAACTGTTGTATCTTATAAAGAAAATTTCTCATATTTCTCCTTATTAATTAAATTCTATTACCTTATGCACCATCAATTCTCCGTCAATAAACACTTCAATCTCTGCATTCTTTTGTGATTGAACTACTATATCCACCTTGCCCTCTGATTTTGCATGGGATTGGTTATGAATTTCCTTTCCGTTTGCAAGCACTCTAATTTGTGCCGGGTCTTTGGCTGAATCAGGAATGCTGATTGTAAGAGTTTTTCTCTTCATTTCACCCTGTGGCTGATTTGTTGTTGGGTTATCTTGTTGAGGAGGTTCTTCTTGTGTCTCTTTTCCATCGGATAAAACAATTTCAACACTTGTTCCTCTCTGGACAGTATCCCCTGATTTTGGAGATTGAGAGATAACTGTTCCCTTTTCCTTATCGGAAAATTCTTTTTTTACATTACCCAATTCCAATCCAAATTCTTTTAGTTCTTTTTCTGCCTGTGAGCGAGTTAAACCATTTAATGATGGAACTTCAACTTCTTTTTCTTCAACTACCTTTGTGCAAACATGGAGAATAACAGTGTAGCCTTCAGACACTTTTGTTCCGTCCTGCGGTGTTTGCTTTATAACTTTGTTGATTTGTTCTTCCGTTCCCTCTTCTTCAATCACCTGATAGTTTAATTTCTTTGCATCAAGCAATTCCTTTGCAAGTGCCACATCAGCATCAATAACTTTTGGAACGATGATATCTCCCTCTGTTGATCCTGCACTTATCTTTAACTTAATCTTCTTATTCTTCTTAACACTCTGATTTGCACCAGGGTCCTGATAGAAAATCTGTCCCTCTTCGTGCTCTTCAGAAACTTCATAAGATATTGCTTCCTCGTCAATAGTAAATTCAGTTCCTGAAACCTTTTGGATTGCTTCTTCTAATGTTAATCCCATCAAATCAGGGACAATATATTCCTTTCCGCCACTATTTACAAGGAAAAATGTTCCAATTGCCAGAAGAACAACTAAAACAAAAGATGCAATTATAGGATTAAATGAATTGGAAGATGCTCTTTTTCTGTTTTTATTTTCCATAGCTTCGGCAGCAATTTTTCCTGGAATAATATGCATACTATCCTCATTTAAAAGTGCCTTTAGGTCGGCCTTAAACTCATCTGCAGTTTTATATCTTGAGTGTTGTTCTCTGGAAACCGCCTTCATAACAACAGCGTCAAGTTCTTGTGGAATATCAAGATTTATTACCTTTGGATTTACAGGGTCCTCCTCAAGTTTCTTGAGTGCTATTGAAACTGCATTATCTCCGTCAATAGGTAATGCTCCTGTTAACATTTCATACAGAACAACTCCAAGAGCATATATGTCTGAAGATGCATCAACATATCCGCCTCTGGCTTGTTCAGGAGAAATGTAATGCACAGAACCCAATGCCGAACCACCTGCAACAACTGTGTCCGAGCTTACTGCTCTTGCAATTCCAAAATCGGCAACCTTTGCAACATTTTCATTATTAATAAGAATATTGTGAGGCTTAATATCTCTATGAATTATTCCATGCTCGTGAGCGACTGACAATGCATCAGCAATCTGTATTGCAATTTCACAAGCTGTCTGCCACTTGACAGGCTTATTTTCATTTATGTATTCTTTTAATGTTTTACCATCTATATACTCCATAACGATAAAACCAAGTCCCTCATATTGTCCTACATCATAACAAGTTACAATATTTTGATGTGAAAGACCTGCAGATGCCTTTGCTTCTGTGTTGAATTTTTCAACAATCTCATCATCATATTTTAAAGACTCTTTCAAAAGCTTAAATGCGACAAATCTGTTCATTAATCTGTCAAAGCCTTTATAAACAACAGCCATTCCGCCGCTGCCTATAACCTCCTGCAATTCGTATCTTTCGTTAATTACCTTTCCAACCAAGTTTAAACCGTCCATTTTCGGCTACTCCTTTCAGTTATTAAATGCTATAACAGTGATATTGTCGCTACCACCTTTTTTGTTAGCTAATTCAATCATCTTATCTACCGCATCGGCAATTTCTTCATTTGAATTTATCGTTTCAAATATCTGCTCATCGGAAATCATATTTGAAAGCCCATCACTGCAGATTAAAATAGTTTCTCCCATATATGTAGATATATCCATATCAACCTTGACTGATAATTCAGTTCCCGCTGCTCTCGTCACAAGATTTCGTTTAGGATGGACTTGTGCGTCTGCCTCTGAAATCTGTCCCATTGACAAAAGCTCATTAACATACGAATGGTCTGTTGTAATCTGCACTATATTATCCTTTGTGATTTTATAACACCTGCTATCGCCAATGTGCGCAGTGATCAACTTCCCGTCATATATAAATGCTAATGTTGCAGTTGTTCCCATTCCCTCATTTTCTTTTATTGATGAAGCACGATAAATTTCAAGATTTGCCTCGGCAAATGCTGCTCTTATAAGTTCAGCCATTTCCATATAATCAAGACTTGGATCATATTCAGAAATGATATACTGCTTAACAATTGTACACATCATTTTGCTTGCAATTTCGCCGGAGTTATGACCGCCCATTCCATCTGCAACCATTCCGCCGGTAACTTTTTCGTTCTGATATTTAAAAAAGCTGTCTTCGTTATTCTTCTTGTGCTTTCCAATATCAGTTTTAGCAGCAAATCCCATTTTTATCACCTCATTTCAATCATTTTTTCTATCTTAAAGCACCTTTTTGCGAAGTTGTCCGCAAGATGCGCTTATGTCACTACCTAATTCACGACGCACTGTTGCATTCATTCCAAGGCTTATCAGCTTTTCGGTAAATTTTCTTATGCTCAATGCATCGCCCTTATAAAATTCTCTTTCCTCAACATGATTAACAGGAATTAAATTAATATGGCAAAGCATACCCTTTAACAATTTTGCAAGCTCATATGCATTTTCCTCACTGTCATTTACTCCTGCAATCAATGAATATTCAAAACTGATTCTTCTGTTTGTTATTTTTATATAATCTTTGCACGCTCTAATCAATTCTTCAACTCTGTATTTTTTGTTAACAGGCATAATCTTGTCTCTTATTTCATTATTGGGAGCGTGAAGCGAAACCGAGAGAGTTATCGGTAGATTCTCTTTTGCAAGTTCCCTTATCTTATCAACAAGTCCGCAAGTTGACAAAGATATGTGTCTGTAGCCAATATTCAAACCATCAGGGTGGTTGACATTATGCAAAAATTTTATCACATTATCATAGTTATCCAATGGCTCGCCAATTCCCATCATAACTATATTGCTTATTCTCTGG
>JAZNGS010000039.1:0-3029 GCA_045576555.1 Clostridia bacterium
ATTGGCAACAGGAGAATTGTCTGCAATTCTAAACTCTAAAGCCTCTGCTTTACCATCAAGAATTCTATGCATTGTTTCGATATTGCTTCCGATAGAATTCTTTTTTGCACGAACAAATCTAATAATATATTCCGCAGTGATATTTTTCGGATAGATGGTTGAGTCAAGATTTAGTTCCGAAATAACCTCATCATATGCAATTCTGTTGATTTTGGTAACAATTTTGCCTTTCATTTTCTTTCTTGCAAATAAAGATAATAACACATTTTCTTCATCAATATTTGTAAGTGCAACAAATGATTCGGAATGTTCAAGACCTGTTTCAAGTAACAGTGAGTTATTTGTTCCGTCACCATTTATGATTTCTGCTTTTGGCAAAAGGTCGCAAAGTTCCATACATCTCTCATTATTCTTCTCAATCAGTTTTACCTTAATTCCTGATTTAATCAACTGATGCGCAAGATAATAAGCAGTCGGACCTCCCCCGACAATCATTGTATCCTTAACCCTGTTTGTTTTAATTCCGATTTTCTTAAAGAAAGCTGATGCATTTTCAGGAGATGAAACAATGCTTACCAAGTCGCCTGATAAAAGCTCAAAATCACCACCTGGAATAAAGGCTCTGTCCCCTCTTTCAACTCCGCAAACCAAAACATCGCAGTTAATCTTATTTCTCATTTGGGAAATCTTTAAATTATTCAATTCAGACTCTTCTCCGATTCTGAATTTTAAAATTTCAACTCTTCCCTTTGCAAATGTATCAATATGAATAGCTGACGGAAAACGCAAAAGTCTTGCTATTTCTGTTGCAGCTGCAAGTTCAGGATTGATTATCATTTCAAGTCCCAAATCTTCTTTTAAGAGTTGAACTTCCTTAAAATATTCAGGTTTTCTGACTCTTGCAATAGTCTGGCAATTACCTGTTTTTTTCGCAAGCAGACAGGTGAGAAGATTAATCTCATCCGAGCCTGTTACCGCAATCAATAAATCAGCCTTTTCAATGCCCGAATCACGAAGCACATCAACATTCGTTCCGCTGCCAACAACACCCATAACATCATATTGTCCGACAGGGTCTTCAATCATTCTTGCCCTGACATCTATAACCGTAATATTATGTTCTTTTTCTTCGCTTAATCTCTCTGTAATTTTTTGTCCTACTTTCCCATATCCCACAATTATTATATTCATAAACCTTTCCTCACACATAATGAATTGAAGTGTAATTCACAAGCCTACAGGCTAACTTCTATTTGATTCGATTAATTTCTCTCTGATTTGCTACAATTATCATTTTCATATTTGACTCAATAACCGCATCGGGACTTACTAAAATATCAATTTTTTCAGCCTCCTTAATAGCAATCACATTAATATTATATTTTTTTCTTAGTTCGAGTTCTCTTAATGTTTTCCCGATCCACTCATTTTTTACATCAATTTCCAAAATTGAAATATTTTCTGATATATCTGCAATATCAAGAAAACCTGAACACAGAATATTTTTTGCGAGCCTTATACCCGAATCATATTCCGGCAAAACAACCTCATCAGCACCAATTTTTTTTAGAATTTTATAATGAGATTCATTCGAACATTTTACAATAACCTTTTTAACGCCTGCTTCCTTACAGAGCATAGTTGCCATCACACTTGCTTCAAAATTTTTAGCCATAGAAATTATTACAACATCAATATTTGATATTCCAAGTTGTTTAATAACTGTCGGTTCAGTTATATCTGCGCATTTACATATCGGAATTTCTCCAACCAATTCATCAACAACACGCCGATTAATATCAACCGCCAACACTGTTGCACCATTATTTAACAATTCACTTACAACAGCTCTTCCATATCTTCCAAGTCCAAAAACAGCATAGTTTTTATTGACACTCATATTTAAAACTCCTTATCCCACACTTATTTCTTCAATCGGATTTGTGATTATATTCTCCATATTTTTATTTCTACTAAATGCGAATGCTAATGATATAGGACCAACTCTTCCTAAATACATTGTGAAAATAATAATAATCTTTCCCGAAATGCTCAATGTTTTAGTAAAATCACGGCTAAGTCCTACAGTAGCAGTTGCACTCACCGTTTCATAAATCACATCAAGAAAATTTCCTCCACCACATAATGATAATGAGACAGTAGCACATATAACAATAAAAAACGAAACCATGAACACAGCTCCGGCTCTTTTAATAACTTCAACAGAAATCTGTCTGTTGAACATATCAACAGTTCTTTTGTTTTTTACAACAGACATTGCGCTTGCAACCAAAACAAACAATGTTGCCGTTTTTATTCCTCCTGCTGTTCCAGCAGGAGAACCACCTACAAACATCAGCAACATGGTTATACATGATGATGCATCAGTAAAATTTTCCTGAGGTATAGTTGCAAAACCTGCTGTTCTTGTTGTTACAGACTGAAAAAGAGAGATCATTACTTTTTCCCAAACAGAGTAACCTCCGATAGACTTAGGATTATTATATTCAAAAATAAAAAACAAAAAAGTTCCCGTAATTATTAAAAATAAGGTAACAGACAATACTATTTTGCTATGAAGACTCAAGAATTTTAAATGCCTACGCTCTTTACTTTTTAACATTTTTCCTAAATCCAATAATACCACAAATCCAATACCACCAAATATAATCAAAGCAATCGTAGTAATGTTAACAATAAAATTGAGAGTATAATTACATAAGCTATTGTCTGCGATAATATCAATTCCTGCATTACAAAAAGCTGATACCGATGTGAATATTGATATCCATATCCCTTTTATACCAAACTCAGGCACAAAAACAGTCATATACATCAATGCTCCAACACTTTCAATAATAAGTGTCAATGCTATTACTTTTTTTACAAACTTAACTATTCCATTAATTGAACTGAGATTAAAAGACTCTCCAACAAGAATCCTGTCCTCAAGTCCAAGATTCCTATGCATAAGTATCATAAGTCCAGTAATAACTGTGATAACACCCATTCCGCCAATTTGAATTAAT
>JAZNGS010000040.1:0-1932 GCA_045576555.1 Clostridia bacterium
AAAGAGAAAGACCAAATGATGTTTTAGAAGTTTTGGGTGTTCTTGATGTTATGAGTGATGGCTTTGGTTTCTTAAGATTTGATAATTATCAATCGAGTGAAAATGATGTATATGTATCTCCGACACAGATTAGACGATTCAATTTAAAAACAGGTGATGAAATTTTGGGTGACAGCAGACCGTCACATGATGAGGACAAATATTCACCACTTTTGTTTGTTAAAAAAATTAATGGCGACCCAATTGATGTTGCCCTAAAACGACAGAATTTTGAAAAACTAACACCGATATATCCAACAGAGAGAATAACTTTGGATACAGGTGATAACACCAAGTATGCATCAAGAGTGGTTGACATTATAGCGCCTATAGGAAAGGGACAAAGAGGGATGATTGTTGCTCCGCCAAAGGCAGGAAAAACAACACTGATAAAACAAATAGCTCAATCAATAACAAAAAATCATCCTGATATAAAGCTAATAGTGCTGCTAATTGATGAAAGACCTGAAGAGGTGACAGATATAAAACGCTCAATTAATGGTGATGTTATATATTCTACATTTGACCAGACACCAGAAAATCATACCAAGGTTGCCGAAATGGTTTTGGAGAGAGCGCAAAGATTAGTTGAGCAGAAGAAAGATGTAGTAATTTTATTGGATTCAATAACAAGACTTGCAAGAGCATATAATTTGACTGTGACACCGACAGGAAGAACTCTTTCAGGCGGTCTTGATCCTGATGCACTAATTAAACCAAAGAAATTTTTTGGTGCTGCAAGAAAAATTGAAGAGGGCGGAAGTCTTACAATATTGGCAACTGCGCTTGTTGAAACAGGAAGCAGAATGGATGATGTCATTTTTGAGGAGTTTAAGGGTACAGGCAATATGGAATTAAAGCTTGACAGGACATTGCAGGAAAGAAGAATTTTCCCTGCTATAGATATATTAAAATCAGGAACAAGACGCGAAGAAGCACTTTTGTCTGATGATGAAATGGAAGCGTCATGGAGCTTGAGAAGACAATTTGACAAATTAACTGCCAGCGAAGCAATGCAGGGTGTTTTGAATTTAATGAAAAACAGCGATAATAATAAGGAATTTGTGAATTCTGTTTTAAAGAATTTTTCGAAAAAATGAATTTATATTTAACGATATGTAAATAATTGGACATTTTGTTGATTTGTTGGATAAAAAATGATAAAATCACACATATATTTTACTTGAAAGGAAAAGAGAAAATGGCAGAAAAATATGGAGAGATACCAAAACTGTTCACAAAGAAATGGTGGGGATATTTTTGGGAGTATTATAAGGTTCATACTATTGTTTCTGTTTTGATAGTTTCTGTTGCGATTTCAACTGTGTATAAAATTGTTACAGCACCAGAATATGAGTTTAATATTGCATATTCAGCGGAATTAGATTTGTCCGCAGATACCGAGGAAATGTTTGGACAAGAACTTTCACAATATGTCACCGATTCAAATGGTGATGGTGAAGATGGAGTTCTTATTCGTCAAAATAATTTTATGTTGGGAATGGAAGATGCACAAGTTGAACAGACTTTGATAATGAGAATGCAGTTAGAGATGACCGATGAAGATACAATTGTATATATAATAGGTGAGGATAAACTTAAATATATGATTGATTCTCCTGATATGGAGGGGGCGTTTGTACCTGTAGAAAATTGGCTCGATTCAGAAGTTGGCGAGGATAAGCTGTATGTATTTGACGGACAGGCATATGCTGTAAAACTAGATGGAAGCAAAATGCTTAGTCAATATAAAATCAAATCTGATGATTTATATATTGCAGTGAGAAACTATAATAAAGAATTGTCTGATGAAATGAAAGAAAAAATCGCAAATGCAATCAATGTTGCAAATGCGATTGTTGAGTAATCAGTCAGTGGAATTATCGGGAATAT
>JAZNGS010000041.1:0-2912 GCA_045576555.1 Clostridia bacterium
AAAAAAGAACAAAAAATAAGACCTTCGAGAGCGATTCTCGAAAGCCTTTTAGCTATGTATTCACTTATATATTATTCTGCCTGTCTATCTCAACTTTTATTTTCTCAAGCATTACTTTTTTCTTTTTAGACACTGCACTATGAGTTTTATAACCTAAAATTTCTGCAATTTCTTGTTGCGTTTCACCCTGTTTAAGTAAGAAATATAACTCCTTTTCCCCATCATCCAGCACACTCAAAAAGATTTTTTCAACCTCTGATTCTGGATTTTCAACTTGATTTATTTCTTCATACAACCCAAGACCATATTCACTATCGTCTGCTCTTTCATATATTTCATCCAATGAAACTGCTGCACCAAATTTTGTTCTGGTGTGATTAATCTTTTTATCGTGGTCCATCTTATCGTAATTAACAGCCACATTCCCATTGAAATCTTCATCAGCAGAAAGTTCTTTTTGCATGTTAAAAATCTCAGGAAGCTTATATACTTGTTGGAGTGTTTTGAGCCTGTCAGCAAGAAATCTATCGGCAAATATATCAATAATTTTCTCTATATCCTCATCGGTAAAGTCATCTACATCTTTGCAATGCTCTTTAGAATATTGAGTAGCTATCTCATTAAATGCATCTTCATTTAATAAAACTGTTGTTTCCAACACATCACCTATGGCACCCTGCTCTATAAGGTTTCCCACACCATTCATAACAACCGACTGCAACCCATCCGATAACATACTCACAGGAGAAGTGCCTGAAAAATTCGCCAAGGACTTTTTGCCTATGATTTCAGCCATCTGTTCACTCCAGAATTTTGAATAAACCTTCTTCGCTCTGTCATAAACATATTTATTTTCCTTGCTGATATCAGGCTTACCTGTTGCAATTCTTTTTGAAAGAATATCAGCCTTCCCCGCCAACTCCTGCAATTCTTCAAGGTCACCTAGTTCCTCATCTTTAAATATTTTCAAGATTTTCTCGTCCACAATCCCACTCCTTTCACTTTCTTATACACTTCTTAATATCACTCTGGCTACATAACTTAAATGTAAATCTATCAACCAATTCGGTTTCATTTACATTGATACTAAGACCTTTTTCTGATTTTAAAAATCTAATTATTACAGCAAACAAACTTTTAAAATCAATGTTTTCACACTCTTGGCAGGTGCAATTATATATTTTATGGATTTGTTCTCTTGCACCTTCATCATGAATATTTATCAGCACAGGGTTGAAAAGAAGATATAAAAACTCAATGTCTTTTTCACTGAATTTGCCTTTCAAGAATGCTGTTGCCACTCCAAGCAAATGACTAATCATCTGTTTCAAATCAAAGTGTTCAATCACTTCACCGTCAACATTAAAGGTAACGCGCATTTTACTGTCAGTAGATTCATCGCCTTCAATTTCACAACCTACATTTGTTAAATCGGATTCGGTTATGTAATTATATAAATCCCTGTATTTCCATTCGTATTTATTGTGCTTTTCACAATAAGGCTCACGGCATTTTGCTTCAACAAATATGCACTGCGAATCCGTTTCCATAAATCCGTCAAGATTCGCAGTACCACCAACAGTGGTAGACAATTTCTTTTCAAAAAGAAAGCCATCAACATCTTTTAACAGATTATATGTCATTCTGCTTGATGAACCAAAGGACGCCATTTTAGGCGGGTACATAACACCGCCTCTACCCTTTCGGATTTCTAATTCACTGCCACTACCCTCACCATACATTTTGTAAGCTATAGGATGATTGGTCTTCATATCCTCAACAAATACTTCAAAACAATCATTTGAAAGGTAGTTATCGTAACTCCTACCATTTAAAACATAACCTGATTTCAATTCAGGGTTTCTAAAAGTTTCGTCCTGCATTACAGCGTAATCTAAAATTTTGTTAAGTTCAGTTTCCTTTCCTATGTTCAAATATTCATCTCCAATATAACAAGGGTGACTATTAAGTTTTCTCATTAGTTCTTTTAGTTTCGTTCTCTCCTCACCCATTTCATTCTTTTGTTCTCCATTGGAGAACACGAACGGACAGGCTACTATCTCGGTATCTTCCGGTAAACCGAAATCTCTTAAAAGTTTTTTCTTATCTTTTATAGTCTGCATATAGGTAAAGCCTTCAAGAACGCAACGAAGCATTGTTTCTGTGCTATCAGGCTTTTTCAGTTCAAGTATTCGCAGTGTTTTGCCGTCATAAGCTAACAAATCAATTTTACCTGCTTCATCTTTAGCGGTATTTTTCAAGGGCGTTTGATAATCTATAATTTCCCCTATACCGTCAAAAACAACACCCTGCTTCTGACTCATATTAAAAAGTTCAACTGCTATTTTTTCTTCTGATCGCCTATCATCAGGAATCTTGTCACCTGTATGACTCTTGGTTTTATATGTAGTTTCTCTACGAATTTGTTTTATACCTGAAATAAACTCATCAAGATTTTTCAAAACAAAATCTGCAACAATCTCGTTGTACAATTCACCTGTATCAGATGCAACACCACGATAATTGATAACATCCGCCTGATAGAATGTACTTGTATTTTCAAACGCCTTCTCACATTTTTCTAAAATCTCTGTTTTTGTATATATCATAGTTACTCCGTTTTATATTATTTTAATGTTCCCATACATAAAACCTCATTTTATATTCATCAGTATTTTCAATATCATAAGATGCATTTAATTCTGTTAGTGTGTTTTTCGCCCAAGCTGAATTTTTCCTTTCCCAGTTGGTTTCGCCATCTTCATATTCCCAAATTGTAGCCATGTATAGTTTACAATCAACACCTAATTCGTTTTTATAATATTTTAATTTTTCATAATCATTAAAGATATCTTCTGATGATTTATAGCCATTTTTAAATTTGATTTCTATAACAGCAAGACATTCTTTTA
>JAZNGS010000042.1:0-2701 GCA_045576555.1 Clostridia bacterium
CTTTTGATGTATATCCGGGTATCAATAAATACTCGCTGAATGTTCTTGATGGTTCATTATAATATTTTGCCATTTGTTATTCCCTCCTGATTATTTAAAGTATTTAACTGCCGAAGTAAACATATTGATATTATATACCCCATCGACATTTTTGTAAAGACCTTTTCCTATTCTTTCCGAATGTCCCATTTTGCCGATTATTCTTCCGTCAGGGGATGTTATTCCCTCAATCGCCATATCGGAGCCATTTGGATTAAATCTAATATCGTTTGTAGGATTACCCTCTAAATCAACATATTGTGTTGCAACCTGTCCGTTTTCAATGAGTTTGGTTAATAATTCATCATTACAGATAAATCTTCCCTCGCCATGAGAAATTGCCACATTATAAACATCGCCTGTGTTTGTGCCTGCAAGCCATGGTGACTTGTTTGACGCAATTCTTGTTCTCACAATTCTTGATTGGTGTCTTGAGATTTTGTTAAATGTCAATGTAGGACATTTATCATCAGCATCAACTATTTCACCGAATGGTACAAGACCAAGTTTTATTAATGCCTGGAATCCGTTACAAATACCTGCCATCAAACCATCGCGGTTTTTCAAAAGCTCGTTTACATTTTCTGCAATCTGCGGATTTCTAAAGAATGCTGTGATGAACTTTCCTGAACCATCAGGCTCGTCACCACCTGAGAAACCGCCTGGTACAAATATAATCTGCGATTCTTTAATCTTCTTTGCAAATGCTTCAACTGAATCAGATACGCCTTGCGCAGTTAAGTTGTTTATAACAAATATTTCGGCTTGGGCTCCTGCTCGCTCAATTTGCTTTGCAGTATCATATTCACAGTTTGTTCCAGGGAACACAGGAATTAATACCTTTGGTTTTGCTACTGTAATCTTTGGAGAAACTCTTGTTTTTGCATTATAGCTTATTGTCTTTGGAGTTTCACCCTTTTGGTCAATGTTACAAGAGAATATTGGTTCTAACTTGTCCTCATACATTTTCTCAATTTCAGCCATAAAAACCTTGTTGCCATTTACTGAAATCGTGAAATCTTCAACAGTCTTACCAATCAATTCACCAAAATCACAATCAGGAGTTGTTTCCAAAACATATGCTGCATATGAATAACCAAACAATTCGTCTTCTGTGATATTTTCGATCGCACAGCCAATTCTGTTACCCATTGTCATCTTCATAAGGCCTTCTGCGATACCACCAATAACAGGTGTGTATGCACTGATAATCTTCTTTTCTTTAACCAGCTCGGAAATCTTTTTAGCAGTTTCTAAAAATTCTTTTGCATCAGGAAGTCCCTTTTCATTTAGCTTTGCTCTTACCAATCTTATCTGTGAGCCTGCTTTTTTAAATTCAGGTGAAATTATATCGTCAGTATTTCCGACTGTTACTGCAAATGAAACAAGTGTTGGAGGAACATCAATATTTTCAAAGCTACCGCTCATTGAATCCTTACCGCCAATTGCGCCAAAGCCTAAGTCCATTTGAGCTTCAAATGCACCCAAAAGCGCTGCAAGCGGTTTTCCCCATCTTGCTGGGTTTGTGCCGGGTTTTTCAAAATATTCCTGGAATGTCAAATAACAATCATCCAATGGAGCACCTGTTGCAACCAATTTTGCAACTGATTCCATAACGGCAAGATATGCTCCATGGTATGGGCTCTTTTCTGTAATAAATGGGTTATATCCCCAAGCCATAACAGAACAGGTCTTTGTTTCCTTTGTTAGCATTGGGATTTTTGCAGCCATAGCTTGCGCAGGAGTCATTTGATATTTACCACCAAATGGCATCAATACTGTGTTTGAGCCAATTGTCGAGTCAAATCTTTCTGATAATCCTCTCTTTGAGCAAACATTTAAATCAGTTGCAAGATTTTTCATTTTGTCTTCAAAGCTACCGCTTACTGTCTTTGTGAAATCTTCTGCCTTTTTAACTGTTATGTTAATGTGCTTTTCTGCACCATTTGAATTTAGGAAATCTCTCTTTATATCAACAATGTTCTTGCCATTCCATGTCATTGTGAGTCTTGGGTCGGCCTTTACTGTTGCAACAATTGTAGCTTCAAGGTTTTCTTCAGCCGCAAGCTCAAAGAATCTCTTTGCATCCTTTTCTTCAACAACAACAGCCATTCTCTCTTGAGATTCACTGATTGCCAATTCTGTTCCGTCAAGACCTTCATATTTCTTTGGAACTTTGTTAAGGTCAATATCAAGTCCGTCTGCCAATTCGCCAATAGCAACACTCACACCGCCTGCACCAAAGTCGTTACATCTTTTGATGAGTCTTGATGCTTCAGGGTTTCTGAATAGTCTTTGCAATTTTCTCTCTTCAGGAGCGTTACCTTTTTGAACTTCGGCGCCACACTTTTCCAAAGAGTCTAATTTATGAGATTTTGATGAACCTGTTGCACCGCCGCAACCGTCACGACCTGTTCTTCCGCCCAATAGTATTACAACATCACCAGGAGCCGGAACTTCGCGTCGTACATTTTCTGCAGGTACTGCTGCAACAACTGCACCGATTTCCATTCTCTTTGCCGCATAGCCATCGTGATAAATTTCATCAACCTGACCTGTTGCAAGACCGATTTGGTTACCATATGAGCTATATCCTGCAGCTGCAGTTGTAACAATCTTTCTTTGAGGGAGTTTTCCCTTGATTGTGTCTTCAACACTTACC
>JAZNGS010000043.1:0-2348 GCA_045576555.1 Clostridia bacterium
TCAAAACCTTTTAAGGTTGTGGCTGAAAAAATGGGTGTTAATGAATATTCAGTAGTTGGTATTATTTCGTGTCTTGCTTCAAGCACAACATCGTTTGGAATGATGGATAAAATGGACAAAAAGGGCACAGTACTCAATTCCGCATTTGCCGTATCAGGTGCATTTGTTATAGGCACTCATCTTGCTTTTACTATGGCTTTTAATAGTGAATATGTAATTCCAGTAATTGTTGGAAAAATTGTCTCAGGAATTCTGGCAATATTGCTTGCAAATGTGATATATAGCAAAACCAATAAAGTAGATTCTAATTAAGCTGCATCATAGCTAAGGGGGTACATTTCATTTCCCTAATACCAAGTTTATAAAAATCAAAACATTAGTTTGCTGATAATAGATATTTACATATCGGGCGGGAAAATCTTATATTCCTGCGGGTTCTGATGAGAAGTGTTTAAGGGAAATTCAGTGAAAAACAGGAAAAATAGTAGGTTCATACCGACAGAAAAGGCGTATAAGATATAGATATCTGTATCAGAAACAAACTGATTTGTTAAGGATAAAAAGTAAGAATATAACAGCAAGGAGTGGGGCAAATATGCCTCACTCCTTTTGCATATCTCCATATCAAAAAATGATACACCTTAACCAAAGAAAAGACCTGTAGGCTTAAAACTTGTTACACTATAAAAACGCAGCATATAATTAATACATCAAGTCAGAAAGTGTACATTGAAAGGCTTTAGTATGTAATAATTTCAAAAAGTCTTGACAATAAATTAAAATCATGATATAATTATTAAAAATAAATATAATGATAATTATGGGAACCAGCTGACTGCAGAGGACGTTGGTTCTCTTTTGTTTTTTCTACAAAATCATGATTAAATGTGAAAAGGAGATTACATTATGGAAGTACAACTCCAAGAGTTAATTGAACAGATCAAAAAGGATGGTGTTGCGGTTGCTGAGACAGAGGCCAAGGACATAGTCGATGCAGCAAAGGCAGACGCCGAAAAGATTATTGCCGAAGCACAGGCACAGGCAGATAAAATTATGGCTGAAGCAAAAGCTGAAACTGAGAAAATGACAAAATCAAGCGAGGATGCAATTCGTCAAGCAGGTCGCAATCTGTTAATATCTTTCAGAGAAAGTGTGACAAGAGAGCTTAAAACAATTATTAGTGAAAATGTTAATACCATATATTCATCAGATGAACTTGCAGGGCTAATTATCAATATTATCGAGTGTTGGGCGAACAAGCCGGATGCAGAAGATATTACTGTGATAATGAACAGTCAAGACATTAATAGATTTGAAGATAACATTCTTGTGTCCCTTAAAGAAAAAATGCTAAATGGTATTACTTTGAAAGCCAATGATAATTTTGACGGCGGTTTTCGCATTGCTGTGAATAACGGCAGTGCTTATTATGATTATTCTGCAGAGGCTGTAGTGGACATGCTTTCGAATTATCTCAGTCCAAAGGTTACTGAACTTTTGAAAGAGGCGAAGGAATAAATTATGGCTGAATATTATTTGATTTCACAATTGCCGTCTTTGGATGGAGTAAGTGAGAATGTTCCGCTTCCGATTACCGAAGAACGCTTCAATGAACTTTGCGAACGCTTCTTAGGAAAAAAATCTCAAGAAGCTATAAAGAAGATTAGCTTATCTCCCCCAAAAAATGCAGAAAGATTGGGTTCATCTTTGATTGATGCATGGAACGAATGTGAGATAAATCTTCGATTTGCTCTCGGCAAGGTTCGAGCAGAAAAAATGAATAAAGTTTTCGATACAGAAAACAGGATTTTACCTGTGGAATACATCAAAGCTGCTAATACGGCAATAGAAAAAGAAAACCCGATGGAAGCGGAAAAATATCTCAATAGTTATCGTTTAGAAATGTTGGAAACACTCAGACCTATGGATGCTTTTTCTGATGAGTATATCTTCTATTACGGACTTAAATTAAAATTGCTTCTCCGCATAAGACAGTTTGATACAGAGACAGGAAAAAAAGCATACAGAAATATATATAACTCCATTATAAAAGGAGATTTGGAGGCAGAACAATGACCGAAAATAAAGGAAAGGTAGTAAGCATAAACGGAAACTTGGTGTCAGTTGAGTTTGATGGCAATGTTTCTATGAATGAGATATGCTTTGTAAAGGTGGGCAATACAGGACTAAAAAGTGAGGTTATTCGCATAAGAGGCAATGTTGCTCAAGTGCAGGTTTATGAAATGACTGACGGTATCAAATGCGGAGACACAGTAGAATTCACGGGTGATATGCTGTCCGCAGAGCTTGGACCTGGTTTGCTTGGTCAAATATATGATGGGCTTCAG
>JAZNGS010000044.1:0-2072 GCA_045576555.1 Clostridia bacterium
GTAACTTGTGCTGCTGACACCTTTGCTGTTGCTGGATTTGGCATAACCATTGAAAGCTCATTTTCAAAGTCAACCAATTCCAAACATGCGCTATCAAAAACTATTTCCCAACCAAAGTCTGTAAATCCAGTATTGTTTTCAATAGTTACTCCTAATGTTACCTCTTCCCCGATTTCAACTGCTTCTGCAACAGAATCTACCGTAACAATAACTTCCCCCGTTGCCTGAACAGGAACCATCAACATGAAAATCATTGAGATGGTCATTAAAACTGATAAAATTCTTTTCATAATTTTTCTCCTCTTTCTTTTTATATATTTCGACTGATGTAAAATCAGCAACATACTTTATATCTGCATATTCTATTTTTTAAGACTAATCGTCATAACCAACTGAACGCCTTAAAATTTTATATGCATCCCTGTTATTTATATATCCATCATTATTTATGTCTGCATATTCCATATGGAAGTTATCATCTTCATATCCAACTGAATGTCTCAAAACCAAATATGCATCTCTATTATTTATATACCCATCGCAGTTGGCATCGCCCGGTCTGAATTCAGGAACAATCTTTTGTTCCAAATATCCAAGACGATTATTCATCCACACCTTCATATCATCAACAACTGTACTATAGTCTGCATTGCTCCAGATATGCCCTGTTGATGATGGATATCCAACCTTAACATAAGGCCAGAGCTTATAGTTCATTTCTGCATTTTTATAAAGTGTTTCATAATGATTATCAATTATTCCGCCATCTTTATATGTATTTTCTATAATACCTTCTGCAGTATCTCCAAAGAACTCTGCTAATTTATTTTTAAAGATTGGTATTTGTATAAGCGCTTCAACAAGATAACGACTATAGACATCCGTGTTATAAAGATTTGCCTCGTCCCAACCTGCTCCAAGAGTTAAATCCTGGTCCCAGACAGGTCCGATGTACATTTTATCATCTGCATCTTTATAGAAATACACTGACGAATAGAAACCATCAGGATTTGCACCAATTCCGTGTAGAACAACCATTCTAACAAGTGAATCTAAATCTACATATTCATAAAAATATTTGCCTGTTTCCTGGTTATAACCATCTGTTGCATATACTGCATCTTCAAATTCCTGATAATATTCGCTTATGTACTTAACAGCAGCTTCGCTTAGCCATTCAGGAGATTTAAGATTGAATGCTTTACCTTTCTTGGTCATAAATCCGTTTGCCTCATCAATATAGTCATGATTTAATTCGATGAGATATCCGCCTGTTGTATCATCGGGGTCTGTGAGTCCGGTAGTGTATGTATATTCACAACCATACTCATTATTACCTGTTGCAGTTACAGCATTTTCACCATAGCCTGAATTTGCTTCTTCGTATGCCTTTTCCAAATCAGTGATATCAACTGATGTTTCACTGACTGAATTTTTCTCACTGATGAGATATACTCCGCGGTATTCTCCGTCATACCAAAGATTTACCCAATCACTGCTTGCAACATACTCAAGTCCCATTTGGTTAGCCATATCTTTTAGCAATTTGTCATGCATAAGCGTTGCATCGGCATAGTTTGCTAAAAGCACCCATGTCTTAACTGCTTCGCCTGTTCCCAATAAATCTGATTTTTCACTCAGTTTTATCTGGTAAGCCTTTTTATCATAATATGTAAATGTCGAATTACCACGCGCTTTTATCTGAGTTAAAGCACCATCATATATTTTGCTGCCTGATGCATTTACTAAGGTCATATTTCCTGTAGCTTCATTTCCTTTGACGCTGTCAACAAAATCTCTGTCCTTATATTCATCATCACTTGTTATAAACATTGATGGTATGTTTGCCCCATGCATAATCTTAATTGAGGTTTGCTTATAATTACCAATTTTTATATTTATATTATAGCATTTATCATCTATGGTTGTCAAGTCATTCAGGCTTATATTACAAATATTTTCCCCATTTGTAACATTAAAGTTGTGATTTCCATTATTTCCCGAAATCACTCCCGTTAATCCATCCATTTCTTCCTCAGCATTAAAGCTTAAATTCAATGAATTCAAATCAG
>JAZNGS010000045.1:0-9051 GCA_045576555.1 Clostridia bacterium
ATAAAAAAAAATGAAAAAAATTTTATTAACACTAATCGGAGCATCTTTGCTTTTATTTGGCGGATTGACTGCCAATGCAGAGCACACATCTATTTTGATAAATGGCGAAGTTTTAAATGTTGATACCGAGCCTGTTAACATTGACGGTAGAATTTTAATTCCGTTAAGAAGTGTCGGCGAGGCATTAGATTGTGAGGTTGTGTGGAATAATGACAACAGAGCAGTTTCAATGTCTGACGGAAATGCATTTTACATTATGTGGATTGACAGAGATACACTTTTTAAATTTTCCGATAATTCCTTTTCAAAGGGTTATCAAAGTGATGTTTCCCCTCAATTAATTAACGAAAAGACAATGGTTCCAATAAGATGTATAGCTGAATTAATGGGCGCAACGGTTGATTGGATTGATGAATCTAAAACCGTTACCATAGACTATACACCAAACTCAAATGCAGAAGCACAAAAATTGGCAGAGTATGGCTCATATATCATAGATGTGTTGAGTGTTGATGGTTATGATGTATACAGGGATTATTTCACAAAGAGAGAATATGTTATAAAAGCAGAAATTGAATTGGAGGGCGGAAAAATAATTAAGCTTGACCTCTTCCCTTATATCGCACCTAATTCAGTTGCCAACTTTGTGAATTTAGCAAAGAATGGAATTTATGACAACACTATTTTCCATCGTGTTGTAAAAGATTTTATGATACAGGGCGGATTTGTGACTCCTGAAGGACAATACTATGAAAATATCCCAACAATTATGGGCGAATTCATAGCAAACGGATACCCGAATTTCTTGTCACATAAAAGAGGTGTCATTTCAATGGCAAGAACAGATGAGCCTGACTCCGCAAACAACCAATTCTTCATTGTTCATCAGGATTCCTTGTACCTAAATGCCAACTATGCTTCATTTGGTGAAGTTACAGAGGGTATGGAATATGTAGACGAAATTGCAAACACAAAAACTGATGAAAATGACAAACCAACTGAAAATCAAATTGTAAAAACAATAAGAATTATAGAGGAAAATTAAAATCAATTTTAAGAATAGACAAGGAGAACATAAAATGAGTATAAGAATAGGACTTATGGGTTACGGAAATCTCGGCAAAGGTGTTGAATGTGCCATAAAACAGAATGATGATTTGGAGCTTGTGGCTGTATTTACAAGACGAAATCCTGAAACAGTTAAAATTTTAACTCCAAATGTCAGGGTTTATTCAGCCAGCGAGGCTATAAACAAAAAAGATGAAATTGACGTTATGATTTTGTGCGGGGGAAGTGCAACTGATCTACCTGTTCAGACACCTGAATATGCAAAATATTTTAATGTGGTTGACAGTTTTGACACTCACGCAAAAATACCTGAACATTTTGATAATGTTGATAAGGTGGCAAAAGAACATAATCACATAGGAATTATATCTGTTGGTTGGGACCCAGGTATGTTCTCTCTTAATCGTCTGTATGCAAATGCAATTTTATCAGACGGAAAGGATTACACTTTCTGGGGTAAGGGTGTCAGTCAAGGACATTCAGACGCAATAAGAAGAATTGAGGGTGTTATTGATGCAAGACAATACACCGTTCCTGTTGATGATGCAGTTTCTTTAGTAAGAGCAGGCGAAAACCCGGAACTTTCAACAAGACAAAAGCACACAAGAGAATGCTTTGTTGTTGTCGAAGACGGAGCTGACAAGGCTCGTATTGAGAATGAAATCAAGACAATGCCCAACTATTTTGCAGACTATGACACAACAGTAACCTTTATCTCAATGGACGAATTAAAGAAAAACCACAGCGGTATTCCACACGGCGGTATGGTTATAAGAAGCGGAAAAACAGGCTGGAATTTAGAAAATAATAATATTATTGAATATAATTTAAAGCTTGACTCAAACCCTGAATTTACTGCATCTGTTATCGTTGCGTACGCAAGAGCTGCATATAGACTACATAAAGAAGGTCAAACAGGCTGCAAAACTGTATTTGATATACCGCCTGCATATATTATAAATAAAACAGGCGAAGAAATCAGAAAGAATTTGTTATAAAGGCTGATTTTATGGATAACTTGATTTTGTCCTTTACTGTCATTATGCCGATATTCATAATGATGGTGTTGGGATATGGTTTAAAAGAGGTAAAAATCTTTGATATTGAAACAATTAAGAAACTAAACAAAGCTATCTTCAAGATGTTTTTGCCTGCTTTGATTTTTTATAATGTCTATACCTCAGAAATTGCGGAGGTTTTTAATCTTCAGCTTATCCTCTACTCAATTATATCTATAATAATTGTTACTGCAATTGCATTTGTAGTCATTATGTTTTTGGAAAAGGAAAATGCAAAAAGAGGAGTTCTTATTCAGGGAATTTTCAGGAGTAACTTCGCAATTTTCGGAGTGCCTTTGAGCATATCCCTGTATGGCGATTCTATAATCGGCACTGCATCTGTTATGATAGCAATTATTGTTCCTGTTTTTAACATTTTAGCGGTCGTTGTGCTCGAAACATTTAGAAGCGGAACAATTAATTTTAAAAACATAATAAAAGGGATTATAACTAACCCATTAATTATTGCATCAGTTCTTGGACTTTTGGCACTGTTTTTAAATGTCAACTTCCCTGATTTTATTGACAATACCATTCGTGATATTTCAAAGGTTTCAACCCCTCTTGCACTGATTGCACTCGGCGGTTCAATAGATTTTAAAAAGGTTAAATCTAATATAAAACAATTGATAATAGGAATTACGGGAAAACTAATCGTAGCACCTGCATTAATCCTGACAGGCGGTATTTTGCTCGGTTTCAGAGGTCCTGAATTGGCAATTCTGATTTCGTTGTCCGCCTCCCCTGTCGCAGTTTCTTCATTCACAATGGCACAACAAATGGGCGGAGATACAGACTTGGCGGCACAACTGCAAATGTTCGGAACAGCAATTTGCATTTTTACAGTTTTCTTGTGGATATTCGCGTTAAAACAATTAGGAGTTATGTAAAAATTTTATTTATAAATAGAAAATGACACCCTCATAGGTGTCATTTTTTCGCGAAATCCAAATAATTTACCGGGTTATCGCTTGCGCGCCGCCTCGCAGTAACCAAAATTTATATATCTGCTTCGCAGATTTAAATTTTGACTGCTTCGGTAATTGTGTGTTGCCTTTTTCTGCCACCGGCAGCGGCAACTCACAATTCCCAACGAGCTACGCTCGCCGGTCTCATAACCCAAAGGTGTGGGCAATCTAAATTTCGTCCTCATACAAGCACAACAAAAAAGCACCCTGATGGGTGCTTTTTCTGTTGTGGGTGCAGGGGCCGGATTTGAACCGACGACCTCCGGGTTATGAGCCCGACGAGCTACCGAACTGCTCTACCCTGCGATATTTAAAACAGCAATTTCAATCAAACTGCTTACATAGTATAACACAAAAGAATAATTATGTCAAGTATATTTTAACATTTAATCATAAAAACAATTCGCAAAATATGACAATGTTTTAAAAAATAAGCGGTTTGCTTTTGCAAACCGCTTACAAATTATTGTTCTTTTTTTGCCGAGAAAATCTTGTTTAAGAGCATTACCATAACTATAACAACACCCATAACAACCATAATTCCCAACATACCTTTTCCCATGTAAACAAGATTATTAACAAAATTCATTGGATTAAACATATGTTATCACTCCTATCCCGAAATTATAAGAAGAAATTCAATATCAAACCGCCTGCAATAACAGACGCAATCTGTCCTGATACATTAACACCCATTGAATGCATCAACAAGAAGTTTGAATTATCTTCTGCCAAGCCCATCTTATGAACAACTCTTCCCGACATTGGGAACGCTGAAATACCTGCCGCACCAATCATAGGATTGATTTTTTTCTTCAAGAACAAGTTCAAGAATTTTGCAAATATAACTCCGCCTGCAGTATCAAAAATAAATGCAATCAAGCCTAACCCCAAAATTATTAGAGTATCAAGCTGCAAGAATTTATCTGCCTGCATTTGTGTTGCAATAGTGATACCCAGGAAAATGGTGATAAGATTTGCCAATACCTTTTGGGCAGTTTCTGATAAGCTATTTAAAACTCCGCATTCTCTTATCAAATTACCAAACATCAAAAATCCTATCAATGAAACAGAACCAGGGGCAACTACACCAACAATAAGAGTAAGTGCGATTGGGAAAAGAATTTTTGTTGTCTTTGAAACTGAAGCAGGTTCATAGTCCATTCTTATCAAACGCTCCTTCTTTGTTGTCAAAAGCTTAATAACAGGAGGCTGAATAATCGGCACCAAAGCCATATATGAATAAGCCGCAACCATTATTGCTCCAAGATATTGAGAGCCAAGCTTTCCTGCAACAACAATCGATGTAGGACCGTCAGCTGCACCGATAACAGCGATAGATGCCGCATCATTTATATCAAAGAACATTGATGCCATACACAATGTGAAGAAAATACCAAACTGTGCTGCTGCACCAAAAATCATAAGCTTCGGATTAGATAATAATGGTCCGAAGTCAATCATTGCACCGATACCAATAAATAGTAATAACGGGAACAATTCATTTGCTATACCCGCATTATAAAGAGTTGTGAGCGCTCCCTCCGGCATAACCGCATCTGCACCAGGAATGTTTGCCAAAATTGCACCAAAACCCATAGGCAACAACAATGTAGGCTCCATATCCTTTTTGATTGCGAGATAAATTAATACTCCGCCAATAATCCACATTACAATATTAGGTAATATTGCTGTAAAATTCTCAATAAATTCCATTTTAATTCTCCTTTTTCTTATGATTATTCTGCAGTTAACATTCTAATATATACACTCTTTATTGTCAAGTAATATTCCAATTTTTAGTCAATTTGAATATAGACAGCGCGTTCTTTTTCATTCCAACTCACTTTTGCACCAAATGCCTCGGACACTGCACGAGCAGGCACAAGAGTTCTGTTTATATGTATCCTTGCAGGAGCTTCAAGGCTTATAATCTGATTATTTTTACGCATTGTATCCGAGCCAATCTGGACAACCACAGTTATATCGCCTTTTTCTGCTGTCGCAGTTTCATATTCACCATTCCAAGTTACAACTGCACCAAGATTTTCAAAAACATCACGCATAGGCACAAGTGTTCTTCCGTTTACGATAATCGGGTCAACATCAAAGCACAGTTCTTTATTATTAATATAAACAGGTATTCTCTCGCTTGGGTCATATCCCACCATATGCTTTTCATTAGCATCTGCAATCAATTTCCATACCTCTCTGTATTTAACATTATAATATAGAATATAATTCTCGTGAATACTTGCAAAGCAGGAATTCCCCAATCCCTTTGTAACATCTCCCTCGATATATATCTGTTCTAATGATGTGCAGCCCATAAATGCCCACATCCCAACATTTTTAACACTTTCAGGAATTGTTATTACAGGAACTTCCGGCAAATTCATAAAAGCAGAATCTCCGATACTCTCCAGACTATCAGGCAATTTTACTCTTATTGCACCTTTACAACTGTTAAAAGCACCATTTTCAATAGTTTTTAATCCCTCGTTCAAATTTATGTAGCTGATAGAAGAACAGTTATAAAAAGCTCTTTCTCCAATCTCATCAACACTCGGTGCAAACTGCACCTCTTTGAGCTTACTAAAATTAGCAAAACTCCAATCTCCAATAGATGTGACCCCGTCTTTTATCACAATTTTACTCACATCATTTTTGTACTTGTCCCAAGGTCTCTGCGAACTCTTTTCAAAATCCTGTGTGTTTGACATTATTGTCAAAACTCCGTTTTCATAATTCCAGACGCCATCAGCAAGCACAATCATATGAATAGGTAAAATAAATGCTATTAAACCGGCAATTAATCTGCGTTTCATCATTTTCTCTCCTTTTTAGATTCGCGTTTATTACAGGTTTCAAATGCTTTCACACCTGCATCACAAATTCATATTAAATACTTCTTTTGCTATATCAATAAATTCACACATAGCCCTCGAACAATATTTATTTTTATTATGTGCTATGTATAATTTTCTTTCATCACTTTCTTCTAAAATTTTATATAACACAACATTTTCATGGTATCTTGCATATTTAAAAAATGTATCTGTTATAAAGCACAGCCCCACCCCTGAATCAGCAAGCGCATATGACATATTAAGCTGATCTACATTGAAAATAACATTTGGTTCAATATCCTTTTTTTTAAAAAGTTTAGAAGCACGCGCGTACATATCATGTTCTTCTTTTAAAAAAACATATTTTTGGTCCTTGAAAACATCAATGGAAACAGGCTCAACGCTATCCAAATCAAAGGATAAATTTCGGATATCTTCCGGATAAATCTGATATTTTTCAAGCTCTTTATTTATCTTATAATCTTTTGGAACACAGAGATAAATCTTCTCTTCACAAAGAGGATACTTAACAAATTCACTGATATCATCAAGGTTATCAATAATAATATCTATCTCTCCATTTAAAAGCATTTTATCTAAATTACAGGAATTTGCTTCCATAAGTTTAATTGAAATTTTTGGATGCAAAACATGAAATTTATTTATAATTTTCGGCAGGATATATGACGAAACATAATTAGATCCACCCACTGTAATATTACCTCTCTCAAGATTATAAATATCACAAACTTTGGTGGTAAAGTCATTTTCGATATTTAGGATTTTCTCTGCCGCAGTAATATATTCTCTCCCGACTTCCGTGAGTTCAATCCCATGTCCCGTCCTTTCAAATAGCTGCACACCAATTTTATTTTCTATATTCTTGATAGCGGCGCTAAGTGACGGTTGGGATATATAAAGCTTTTTTGAAGCATCAGTAAAACTTTGCTCTTTGTATAATTCATACACATATCGCCACTTGCTAAACATATTACACTCCTTGATATAGTTAAAAACTATAGTTAAAATTATTTTTTAATATTTGACTATATTGTACCATTGATTTATACTATAGTCAAGAAATTTTTATAGAGGTGCAGTTGTGTTAAAAAAATGTATTAATTTAGTTGAAATATCTTTGTTGGCTTTTTTATCAGCCTTAAATTATTGTATTTTTGTATTCCCCAACAAGTTTGCTCCTGCAGGCTTAGATGGCATTTGCACAATGATTCAGGATGTTTTTAATATAAACATGGGTTATTTTTCGTTAATTGCAAACATTCCGCTCCTGCTCATTGCTTTTTTCTTTCTAAATCGCGATTATTCGATAAAAAGTTCTGTATATGTCATTGTTTTTTCAATATCAGTCATCGTACTTAAGAAATTTGACATATCCGGGTTGTATTATTATACAGAAAGCGGCACAAGTACAATTCTTGCTCCGATAGCATCAGGAGTTATCCGAGGAATGATATATGCATCTACACTGAAGCTGAATGGTTCTGCAGGAGGGATTGATATAATTTCATCCGTAATTAAAATCAAAAAACCCCATCTGAATTTTATGGACAACATTTTTGCAATAAACACAGTTATAGCCATTATATCGTTTTGGGTATACGATATGAACATAGAACCTGTTATATGCAGTATAATCTATGCATACATAAGCAGTTATACCTGTAATAATATTTTCAACAAAAATTATGAGCACATAAAATATGAAATAATTTCAGAAACACCAGCAGAAATCATTTCATATATAAATCAGGAATTGCACCAAAAAGCAACAATTATCAATGCAAAGGGTGCTTATTCCGATGAAAATAAAAATATAATCCTTTGTATAACAGAAAAAAATTGTGCACCTTTTTTAGAAAAATTTCTTATGGAAAGTCCTAATTGCATTACATTCAAAAGTTATACAACAGACCATATGTCCGGAGTAACATATAAATAGAATGTCACTCCCGGATATATTCTTTAGTTATTTTTATTAGTTTGAGTCAAATAATCTTCTACAAGAGCATCCTGAATTTTTCTTATAAGTTCAGGTGCTTTTCCACCTACAGGAATATTATCAATATGAGTTGCAACTATGCAGAAATTCGAGCTTGAAGAAAGCATAATCTCATCGGCATTCTTCAAAAACTCAAGAGAAAATGGTTCTTCCTTAACAGGTATCCCCAAAAGATTACATACTTTAATTATGTTTTTTCTGGCAATACCAGGGAGCACCAAATTATCAAGCGGTGCTGTATAAAAAGTTCCGTCCTTTATGCAATGAACATTAGTATGTGCGCCCTCGGTCACTCTGTTTTTAATTCCGTCTGCTTCTTTCCTATACATAACACATTCTTCAGCGCCTGCCTTTTTCGCAGCCTCCGATGCCAAAACATTAGGAAGAAGACAAAGTGTTTTTATGTTACACATATAGAATCTTATGTCTTCATAGGATATAAGCTTATCTCTTCGATATATATCCGCTAATTTTCTTGGAGTAACAGTTACCCAAAGATTTGCTTTGGTATTCTCAGGGAATATATGATTTCGAGGAATATTAGCTCCTCTTGTAATCTGCCAATACAAAAATGTTTCTCCGTTTGTTTCGCTTGTATCAGCCTTTAAAACAAGTTCTTTAAGCAAACTCTTTAACTCATCTTTTGTATAAGGAATTTCTATTTCAACCATAGACGCAGAATTATAAAAACGGTCAATATGATCATCAAGACAATAAATGACACCGTTTCTTGTTGCAGTCGCATCATAAACACCATCCCCAAACCAACATACTCTGTCACTCATAGGAACGCTGATATTTTCGATCAAATCACATTTCCCATTATAATACCCTACATTTTTTAATAACTTCTCCATTTATTAATACCTCTTTTTTTTATATTAGGTTTATTATACATCTATTAAATACAAAAATCAACAAATATTATTGAATGTTATAAAAATTTAATCTAAAAGACACCTACAAAGTTGAAGTGATATAATGATGGTAGACACAAAAAAGTGTCTACCATCATTTTTTGTGCTATACTAAAGTAAAGGAGATGAAAGATATGGGAAGACCAAAAGGTGGAACAAATAAACATCATA
>JAZNGS010000046.1:0-5629 GCA_045576555.1 Clostridia bacterium
CTCGAGGCATATGGCAGAGTACGACAACAGTCAATTGGAACTGAAGGTGTATTCCATACCAGAGAAACAGAGGTCAGCGGAACTGAAAATGATACAGGATATGGTAGAATTCCAACCGGAGCTGTACATGCTAATAAAGACTCTGGCTACGAAAACAGAGATATCGAATATGTCAAAAGCGATGCTACAGAATCTGCTGGACGAGAACCGGAGTATCATGAGCAACCTGATATCAACGAACGCATCTACAGTAGCGAAGATAGAGAATTTGTTGCAACAGGATGGGAAAATGAGAGACGAATATATTTTGAAATTCTCCAAGACTCTGGACAAGGAAGCGAACAAGCTGAGTCAGACGACAGATATGCTGAAGCAACATCTGTTGAAGTTCCTGGGGATATCGGTAGGAGCGGCAACCTTATTCTCGACGCTGGTGTTGGTACTCTTACAGCTGTGGCTTCGCTGATGGATAACGATCAAGACGATGATCCTGAAGAGAAGAAAAAGAAACTCGATGCCAAGGATGCAGGTTCAAATGTTGGGTTTGCATTAGGTAGTGCCATAGGTCTTGTGGCTGCTCTTATAGCAAAGGGCAAAAGACAGGATGAGGACCTAAGCGAAACCCCGACAGAAGAACCTGACGAGGTAGAAGAAATCAACAACAAACCATACGAAGAAAGTGAGGATTTAGATGAAGAGGAAGGTTTTACAATGCAGATGTGAGGCAAGCGGACTTGTTCCGCTTGCTGTTTTCTCCTTATATTCTTTCAAATTTTATTCATCTTAAAATTTTTCATTTAATTCATATTATAATAAAACGATGTCCCAAAAATTACACATCATATATTGTAAAATAAAGCAAAATGTGATATAATATGAGAAATATTTTAGATGAGGTGCAGAAAATGAGCAACATACCAATGGATACAAAAGTTAAATATTTGTGCGACGAAGACGGTATTTTTAACAAAGAGAGAAAATATGTTGTTCCTGAATATCAAAGAGACTACTCATGGGGCGAAGAACAGTTAAAAAGCTTTGTGGAATCTGTAAGGCGTGCAATAGACGGTGAAAAGGTTTTTATGGGAACAGTTCAATATGCAAGGGAAAACAATATTGACACCGTGTATGACATTATTGATGGTCAACAAAGAATGACTACTTTTATCCTTCTTCTAAAAGTGCTCGGGCACGATGTTACTAAGGGAAATAATGATATTTTTAAAATTAAAAATTTTAATGGTAATGACCAAAAACTTGTAGATGCTTTGAAGGGCAATGCATCAGAACAAAACAAATATGTTGAAAATCTAAAGTATTTGCAGGCTGAGTTTGAAAAAAATGATGATAAATCCAAAGACGAAATGCTTAATGCAATAAATAAAAACATCTACTTTGTTGAGCTTATCACTACAGGAATGAGTTTACCTGATGTTGTAGGAATATTTAATACAATAAATACAACGGGTCTTGATCTTAACTGTACGGATATATTCAAACTTAGATATTATGATTATCTGCACAAACAAAATAAAGACGAGCAATGGATGAGTAAAATTTGTAAGATATATGACGATATAAATGATACCGAATTTTGCAATATGTCCCATGTTCTTGATATGTATAAGTTGTGCTTAGTTGCAAAATACAATCTTAAATGGGAAAAGCTGTCTATGGGAAATGAGGCGTTTTTTGAGGAAATCCTAACAGGAAAAGAAACAAAAAAATATAAAGACATTTTAAATTTTGATGAATTCGAAAAAATTGTATATCTTTATAAGGACTTTCATACTATGCTTTGCCGTCCTAATCAATCAACTGAGCTTATAAATGCCCTTAAAAACAAGATTGACTTTTTTGCCACAAATTTAATTTGGGAAACTCGTTATGGTTGGAGATATTGGACACTTCCCTTTGTTATTGCGTATTTTGATAAAGAAGAGAACAAAATCATAAAATATGCAAATGCACTAAGCAAGGCTATGGAGGTTACAAAATATTTGATTGTCTGCTCAGTTAATTATGATAAGGTTATAAATCCTGTACATACTTTTATGTGCAATGACATTTTGGAAAAGATAGCTACAAATGGAGAGATCACTGATATTATAAAAACAAATATCAGAGAGACCCCTTATAAATGGGATCGTGAAGAATATCCTTTGGCTAATGAAAAGGAATTTCAAAAAAGACTGCAAAAAGAATTGTTTTATAATGCTAAACGTTCGTTTATAGTTTGCCAACTTTCAGCTTTGTTAGACGAACTGAATGAAGATAATCTTGATATGGCCTTGATTAAATCAAAACTATATAATTGGAAGGATAAAAGTTCGAGATATGACATGGAACACATCTGCCCCCAAAATATTTTTAAGAACGATAAAGAAAATATTGCAGTATTTAATGGAATCGGAAATCTTGTTGTTTTTGAGCAGGACAAAAACAGAAGTGTTAAAGATGATAAATTGAAAAAAAGTGAAGTATATCCTACAAGCAAGTATGTTTCAGTAAAGCAGATTGCTATCCAAAAGCCAAATATTGATTGGACAATTGATGATGTTCGAAAAAGAGCAAAAAAAGAAACTAAAAAAATATCTGATTTCTTGGGATTAGAATATAACGAGGTATAATTATGTATGCACAACAACCTAAAAAGCTTATGATTATTAATATTTTAGACATTCTGCGAAAATATACTGATGAGGACCATCGCCTGAGCCAAAAGGAAATTGTAGATATTTTAGAAAAAGAATATGATATGAAGAGCGATAGAAAATCGGTCAAAAGGAATCTTATGAATTTGATTGATTTCGGATATGACATCGAATACAGCGAATCTATCAGAATGATGAAAAATAAAGATGGGACAGAAGAAGAAACATATATTCTTTCAGACTTTTACCTTAATCGTGAATTTTCTGAAAGTGAGCTCAGACTTTTAATTGACAGTATTCTCTTTTCAAAACATATCCCCTATAGTCAATGTAAGGAGCTAATACAGAAACTTGAAGGACTTTCCAACATTTATTTTAAATCTAAGGTAAAACACATATCAAATTTGCCTGAAAATATGCCTGTGAACAAGCAGTTATTCTACACCATTGAAATAATTGATGAGGCAATCAACAAGAATAAACAAATTTCCTTCAATTATAGTGAATATGGTATTGATAAAAAGATGCATCCACGAAAAAATGAAGATGGAAACACAAGAGAATATATAATAAATCCATATCAAATGGCAGCGACAAACGGAAGATATTATCTTATTTGCAATTATGATAAGTACAATAATATATCACACTACAGAGTTGATAGAATAAGCAATATTAAAATATTAGATACTCCGAGAAAACCACTTAAGATGGTTGAAGGCGCTGAAAATGGGCTGAATTTACCAAAACATATGGCAGAACATATTTATATGTTTTCGGGTAAGAGTGTTCGAGTTGAAATGAAGGCAAAAAAGCATGTTGCAAGTGAAATTATAGATTGGTTTGGAACTGATGTAGAATTCAAAAACGAATCAGACGAATATATAACAGCGATTGTTCATGCTAACGAACATGCAATGAAATTCTGGGCACTGCAGTATGCTCCTTATATTACAGTGGTTTCTCCGCAGAGTCTAGCAGAAACAATAAAACACGAATTAAATGAAGCAGTTAAAAATTACGAGGAATAAAAATGAAAAAAACTGAGTTTGATAATATAATTAAAGAAAACCTTAACTTGAACGAAAAACTATTTAGGGAAGCACCATATGACTGTTACTACACAAAAGAAGCATTCGAAAAGTTTAAGACAGATATGATGAATGATGTGATTGCTCCTTCTGCCTTTAAATCTTATGGAGATGGAAAAGGCGGAGAACTTGATGAAACTGAACGCAATGGCAAAAAAATGCCACCAAAGATGGCATCTGTAGCATCATCTTCGAGGTTTGCATATCTTTCCTTAAGGTGTGGTGCGCAGACTATTGGCGGAGGTTCTGTAGAATTTGAACATCCATGCAAAATTGATGGTGTTCCGGGAATTCCTCCACAAATGGATGCATATAGCGAAAAGGGAAATATATTCGTCGAGGTTAAATGTCATGAGATTTTCGATAAACACAAAGTTGTAATGAAAGAAAAATATCAGGAAAAGATAAAAGATTTTGATATTTATATTGAGTTGACGGATGAAAATCGAGAATCCGGAACATTTGAAATTTCATTAGATAAATTTGGAATAAACAAGGACGCATCTATGTTTGATATTAAGCAGTTTTTGTGCCATTTAATGGGTGTGAAGAGTCATTCTAAAGGCAAAAAAGCTACTCTTACATATTTGTTTTTCTGTCCAATAAACGATAATAAACAAAAAGAAATAGATGAGGTTTTTAAAAGCCTGAAGGATGAAATTGTTGCAATATTTAACAGTGCACCTATTAGAAGCTTTTGCGATGATAATGAAATTAACTTAAAGGCGGTTTGTGAAAAGTCGAGAATTATGGAGCCTTTAACAAAAAATAATATTGAGATTATTTATGAGAGATAAAAGGAAGAGTAGAAATGAACATTAATTCTTTTATAGAAAGTTTATCTGAAACAGAGGAAACACAATTTTTTGAAAATCCATATAAAAATGAGACACAAAGGTATAACTTGGAGGTGTATCTCAATGCAATGTATGAAATAGGACCAAAAACATTGTTTGTGGGAGAGGCACCGGGATATAAAGGATGTTATCTTTCAGGTATACCATTCACTTCAGAATACCAACTTTTAAACGACAAGTATATACCTGGTTATGGGAAATATAAAACGAATGGATTATCAAAAGAGAAAACAGCTACTATCTTTTGGAATGCAATCAAAAAATATAAAGAATACGACTTTATGCCTCTGCTTTGGAACTCCTTTCCTTTTCATCCATATGTTTTTGGCAACAAAGAAAGTAACAGAGCACCTAGCAAAACCGAAACAGATATGGGTGCAATATACATAAAAAACTTAATTGATATATTTGACATTAAATATGTATATTCCATTGGGAAAAGCGCATATAGCTCTTTGATTAAAATGAATATTGATAATTTTAATAATTCATCATATATAAGGCACCCGTCATATGGCGGAAAAGCAGATTTTAATAAAAAAATTGACGAAATTGTTTTACTTTGAATTGAAAATATAATAAGAAAAGAAACTATTAAATGAGTTAGAAAAGGGAGATTAGAATTATGTCAGATACTGCAACAAGAAGCGGACGTAAAGATGTATTGAATTTTATAATTAACATATTAATAACTGAACTTAATTTATTAGATTCGGCTTGGTATATTATTAAAGGCGAGGAAGAAGAGTTTTATGATGATGAAATGGAAGAATTTGTAGAGGATGGAGATTATTTTGATAAATTTATCTTTATTCTCGGCAAGGACACAATGTATAAAAATCCAACCCCCTTTGCTATAATTTCAATTATTGGAACAGATGAGGGAAATGGTGTGCTTGTTATAAATGAGAAAACTAATTCATCAGAAGAAAAGATAAGCAAGGTTATATTTGAAAATTTAAGGGATACACAAGCTTGTGTCAAAGTTCTTGTCGACATGATAAAAAACACTATTAAAAAGTGATAT
>JAZNGS010000047.1:0-1739 GCA_045576555.1 Clostridia bacterium
AAAGAATGCTTCTAAAATATTTGGTTCGGGCGACACCTTTTATTCAACGGAAGGCTCATCGCTCTGTATTCGTGCGATGATATATGCGGCATTAATAAACACCGACAGAAAGCCTTTGATTGCGGCTGCAAGAAATGTTCACAAGTCATTTATCTATGCCTGTGCAGCACTTGATTTGGATGTAGCTTGGATATATCCAAAAAACTCACATTCGCTTTGCAGTGGAGCAATAACTGCAAAAGAGGCAGAGGAATTTTTAAGAAAACACGAACCCTTTGCTCTATATATAACATCACCAACTTATCTTGGTGAAATAAGCGATATTAAAGAGATTGCAAAAGTATGCAAAAAATATGATACTCCGTTACTTGTCGATAATGCGCACGGAGCATATTTGAAATTCTTTAATATGCACCCTATTGATTTAGGTGCAACAATGTGTTGCGATTCTGCACACAAAACTCTGCCTGTTTTAACAGGCGGTGCATACTTGCATATATCAAAAGACAGTAAAAAAATATACTCGCCTGTTATAAAAGATGCAATGTCACTCTTTGGCTCAACAAGTCCGTCATATCTCACTTTAGCATCATTGGATATTTGTAATGAGATTATAACAGATGAATATGATGAACTTACACTCGAAACTTTTGAAATAGTTAATTCGCTGAAGGACTATATTAAAAGCAAGAACTTCAAGTTATATGGTCAAGAGCCATTAAAAATTACCATTCAAACCAACGGAAACAGAATGGCAGAAAAATTAAGAGAGCTTGGCGGTGAGTGCGAATACTCCGATGATGAATTTATTGTTTTTATGTTCACTCCTCAAAACACACAAAGAGATTTTGATTTAATAAAGGAATTAATATCGTCTTGTGAGAATTACGAGCCAAAAATTTCTCCCCAACTTGAAAAAGGCGAAAAAGCAATGTCAATAAGAAATGCATTGCTTTCCAGACAAGAAATGGTTGCAACTTCACAAGCTATTGGCAGAATTTGTGCATCTCCTACTGTTTCCTGTCCTCCAGCTGTTCCGATAGCAGTAAGCGGTGAAGTGATAACGGAAAAAATGATAAAACTGTTTGATTTTTACAAAATCAAGGATATAAGCTGCGTAAAAAATTAAATCTTTGTTGTTTTTTACCTGTAAAAAACCTTTATTTTTCCTTATGTCTGTGCATTTTACACAAAAGCAATGTGGAAATTTTAAACATTCTGTCATTGCTTTTTTTGTTTAAATAGTATAAAATCATGGTATATAAAACATATATCTTGTGGATATTCAATAAAATACCACAGGCATATTGAAAAAGGAGGACAACAGTATGGGAAATTTTAAAATGGACAGTATCAGAAATGTCGTTATGATGGGACATGGAAAGTGCGGAAAGACTACACTTGCCGAGGCAATGCTGATTAACAGCGGCGCTATCGACAGAATGGGTAAGGTTGCAGACGGAAATACAGTTTCTGACTATGACCCTGAAGAAGTGAAAAGACAACTTTCAATTCAGTCGTCTATAATTCCGATTGTATGGAAAGGTATGAAATATAATATGATTGATACGCCCGGATATTTTGATTTTGCGGGCGAGGTTAAAGAAGGATTGCGTGCGGCAGATTCAGCTTTGATTGTTATGAGCGGAAGAAGCGGTGTTTCTGTCGGAACTGAACAAGTTTTCAAATACGCAAAGACAAAGGGCGTTCCGATTATGTTCTTCGTTAACAAAATGGAC
>JAZNGS010000048.1:0-7386 GCA_045576555.1 Clostridia bacterium
GGTAAGTATATAATTGCAGGTAACTGGAAGATGAACAAGCTTCCATCAGAAACATATGATTTTATTAAGGAAATTGAAAAGGTAACAATGGGTGCTAACTGCGAAGTTGTTTGCTGCACACCATATGTTAATTTAACAGAAGCTATAAGAGCTGCTAAAGGTACTCATGTTAAAATCGGTGCTGAAAATCTTCACTTCGAAGATAAGGGTGCTTTCACAGGCGAAGTAAGCGCTGATATGCTTTGTGATTTGGGTGTTGATTATGTTATAATTGGTCACTCTGAAAGAAGACAGTACTTTGCTGAAACTGACGAAACAGTTAACAAAAAGACAATCAAGGCTTTGGAAAAGGGACTTATTCCAATCGTATGTGTTGGCGAATCTTTGGAAGAAAGAGAAGCAGGCATCACAATGGATTTGATTGCTATTCAAATTAAGAAAGCATTTGCAAACATTGCTGCAGAAGATGCTAAAAAGGTTGTTATTGCATATGAACCAATCTGGGCTATCGGAACAGGCAAGACTGCTACTGCTGAACAGGCAGAAGAAGTTTGTAAGGGTATAAGAGATATTATTGCAGAACTTTACTGTCCTAACTGTGCTAAAGAATTCACAATTCAGTACGGCGGAAGTATGAACGACCAGAATGCTGCTGAACTTTTGGCAAAGCCAAACATTGATGGCGGTTTGATTGGCGGAGCTTCATTGATTGCTGAAAAGTTTGCACCTATCGTTAAGGCTTGCGACTAATTTATAAATAGACTAAAGGGTGACATATATGGCACCCTTTAATTATGAAAGGATTGATTTTTATGCCAAAGAGTCCGGTTGCGTTAGTGATATTAGACGGATATGGAATGAATGATACAGTTGAGGGAAATGCGATAAAAGCAGCAAAGCAGCCTCATCTTGATGAATATTTTGCAGAATGCCCAAATACCATTTTGTATGCCAGCGGTATGAGTGTCGGCCTGCCTGACGGACAGATGGGTAACTCTGAAGTGGGTCACACAAATATCGGTGCAGGAAGAGTTGTTTATCAGGAATTAACAAGAATTACAAAAGCAATAAATGACGGCGATATATATGAGAATGAAGTGCTTTTGGGTGCAGTTGAAAACTGTAAAAAGAATAACTCTGCGCTTCACTTTGCAGGACTTTTGTCAAATGGTGGAGTTCATTCTCATATAGAGCATTTATTTGGTTTGTTGGAATTTGCAAAGAAAAATGGATTAACAGATGTTTTTGTTCATTGTATTATGGACGGACGAGATGTTTCTCCAACATCAGGCATTGATTTTGTTAAGCAGCTACAAGACAAAATGAATGAAATCGGTGTTGGTAAGATTGCAACAGTAAATGGCAGATATTATGCAATGGACAGAGATAATAACTGGAACAGAGTTCAAAAAGCATACGATGCTATGGTAAACGGTGTTGGCAATCAAGTAAGTGATGCTGTTTTGGCTATTGAACAGTCTTATGAAACAAAGGACGAAAACGGAGCTTTGTTAACAGACGAATTTATAATTCCTATGGTAGTTACAACAGATGGCAAGCCAAATGGAACAATTAAGGCAAATGACTCTGTTATATTCTTCAATTTCAGACCAGACAGAGCAAGAGAAATAACAAGAACTCTTGTTGACAAAGATTTTGATGGTTTCAGTAGAGAATTTATGCCATTATATTATGTTTGTATGACTCAATACGATGCAAGTATGCCAAATGTAGAGGTAGCATTCAAACCTCAAACATTAAATAATACTTTTGGTGAATACATTTCATCAAAGGGACTAAAACAATTAAGAATTGCTGAAACTGAAAAATATGCCCATGTGACATTCTTCTTTAATGGCGGTGTTGAGGCAGTTTATGAGGGAGAAGACAGAAAGTTGATTGCATCTCCTAAGGTTGCAACATATGATATGAAGCCTGAAATGAGCGCATATGAGGTTGCTGATGCTTGTGTTGAATTAATCAATGAAGATAAATATGATTGCATAATCTTAAATTTTGCAAACTGTGATATGGTCGGACACACAGGTGATTTTGATGCAGCAGTTAAGGCTGTTGAAGCAGTTGATGAATGTCTTGGTAAGGTTGTTAATGCAATACTTGCAAAGGACGGTAAAGTTTTGGTAACTGCTGACCACGGAAATGCAGATTGTCTTGTCGACCCTGAAACAAAGGGAGTGTTTACTGCACACACAACAAACCCTGTTCCGCTTATTTTAATCGGTGCAGGAGATATTAAGCTCAAAAAAGGAAAGCTTTGCGATTTAACACCAACAATGCTTGACCTTATGGGATTAGAAAAGCCTTTGGAAATGTCAGGGGAAAGTTTAATAGTGAAATAATAGTAATAAAAGACGATGAAAAATCGTCTTTTATTTTATTTATAGTATTGCAAATTTATTTTCAATATAGTAAAATATAGAATAAGAAAAAATAAAAGTGGGGGTTTATATGAAGATTGTTGCAGCAACTGGTAATGCAGGAAAAATCCGTGAGATTAAGAAAATTTTTTCTGATGAAAATGTTGATGTTGTGTCGATGGGTGAAATTGGTATTGACATTGAGATTGAAGAAAATGGGACAACCTTTGAAGAAAATTCTCTTATAAAAGCGAGAACAATTGCAAAGCTAACAGGAGAAATTGCTTTGGCTGATGACTCAGGACTTTGCGTTGAGGCACTTTTAGGAGCGCCCGGTATATACTCTGCAAGATATGCAGGAGAAAATGCGACCGATGATGAGAGAAATGATAAACTGCTTTGTGAACTTTCGGGAGCAGAGAACAGAAATGCAAAATTTGTGAGTGCAATTGCAGTCGTGTTTCCTGATGGAAAGGAACTGACAACCGAAGGGGAAGTCGCAGGAAAGATAGCTGATAAGGCATATGGTGAAGGAGGGTTTGGATATGACCCGATTTTCATATCCGATGAATTAGGAAAAACATTCGGCGAAGCAACTGCCGATGAAAAAAATGAAATAAGTCACAGGGCAAGAGCTATTAATAAAATGTATGAATTAATGAAGGAGATGGAATTGTTATGATGGATATATTTTGTGAGTATATTGTGAGAAAAAAGGTCGATGTGGTTGATGTCTTGAAGTTGATGGGAATTTGGGCATTAGCTATTGTATTAGCGGCTGTATTATTTGTTGTCGGAGGAGCTGCTCTTGGTTCCGGCATAGGTATAGGGCTTGCTGCAGTAGTATTTTATCTGGCATATTTATGGGCAAAAGGTGCTTATGTTGAATTTGAATATGCGCTTACCAATAATGAACTTGATATTGATAAAATTATGGGAAGAAGCAGAAGAAAAAGAATTATAACAATTGATTTTAAAACCGTTGATTTATGTGCGTGTATTGATGATGATAATTATAGATCTGAATACAATAATACTGCATCAATAAAGAAAACAATTAATGCAACAGGAATTTCGGAAAATGATATTTATTTTGTTGATTTCCAGGATGAGAATGGAAAGACAAGAGTATTATTCCAACCTACTGACAAAATGAAGGACGGAATGAAGAAGATAAACCAAAAAACTATACACATATTATGATTAGAGGAATAGGGACAGATATTGTCGAAATCTCAAGGATAGAAAAGTCAATAGAAAATCCGAGATTTTTGGAAAAACATTTTACAAAAGCAGAAAATGAATATTTTTTCAGCAAGAAAAGAATAGCAGAGAGTGTTGCGGCTTGTTTTGCGGCAAAAGAGGCTTTTTTTAAAGCGGTTGGAACGGGTTTTTCCGACATAAAGATAAGGGATATTGAAATTCTGCACAACGAGTTGGGTGCACCATATATAGTCCTTTATAATAAAGCAAAAGAAATTTTGGGAAAAGGAAAAGTTTATGTTTCACTTTCACATTCACAGCAGTATGCAACTGCAGTGGTTATTGTTGAAGAATAGAAAATGGGGGATAATCCTATGAAAGTGTGTACTGCCCAACAGATGCGTGCTATTGACCGTTCTGCTGTAGAACAGGGCTCAATACCATCAATAGTTTTGATGGAGAATGCTGCAATAGCCTGTGTTGAGGAAATTTTAAAGCTTGATAACATTAAATCAGCAGTAATATTTTGCGGAAAAGGAAATAATGGCGGAGATGGCTTTGCAATTGCAAGACATCTTTTTAACCGTGGAATAAAGATAACAGTATATTTGGTTTGCGGCCACGATTTTTCTGGCGATGCACTTATTAACTATGAGATAATCTCAAAACTCGGAGTTGAAATTATTGAACTCAATAGTACTGATATGCTTGATTTAAAGGTTAGTATGGCCGATGTTGTTGTCGATGCAATTTTTGGTACAGGTATAAAAGGGGAAATCAGCGGAATTGCGGCTGATGTGATAGAGATTATAAATAAAAACGCAAAATATATTTTGAGTGTTGATATTCCAAGCGGTGTTAATTCGGATGATGGAACTGTATCCAATGTATGTATAAAGGCTGATAAAACAGTTACTTTTGCGGCATATAAGCTTGGAATGTTACTATATCCAGGTGCATCAATGACAGGTGAAGTGGTTTTAGCTGATATTTCAATTCCTCAATATATTATTGATAATCAAAATATAAATATTAATATAATAGACAAGCAATATATAGATTCAATCAGACCAAAAAGATGCGATAATTCACATAAGGGCGATTATGGCAAGATACTTATTATCGGTGGTTCAACAGGATTAACAGGTGCAGTTTGTATGGCATGCGAAGCTTCGGTAAGAAGCGGTGCAGGACTTGTCAGTGCAGCTGTTCCTAAAAGTCTTAATGATATTTTTGAAAAAAAGCTCACAGAGCCGATGACAATTCCTTTATGTGATAATAATGGAAATCTTGATGAATTATGTGTCGAACAAATATTGGACAGATTAAATGATTTTGATATTTGCTTATTTGGAGTTGGTATCGGCAGAAGTGAGGGAATTTCTAAAATACTTGAGGAGATTTTAAAAAAATCTCAAATTCCTGTTATAATAGATGCTGACGGACTTTGGGCATTTTCCCAAAAACCTCAAATGCTTGATAACTGCAATTGCAATGTTATATTAACTCCTCACGAAATGGAGATGGCTCGCATTTTGGGGTGTGACATCAGTGATATAACCAAACACAGACAATTAATTTCATATGAATATGCAACGCAAAATGGTGTGACTTTGGTGTTAAAGGGACACCATACAATTGTCACATCACCGAGTGGAGAACAATATATTAATATTAATGGGAATAGTGGAATGGCAACAGGCGGAAGCGGCGATGTTTTAGCAGGAATAATAGCTGCTTTTGTCACAAGGTGTAAAACCGAGACTGAAGCAGCGGCTTTTGGTGTTTATATCCATGGTCTTGCAGGCGATTTAGCATCAAGACAAAAAGGCGAAGAATCAATGCTTCCGACAGATATGATATCTAATATTCCCAATGCCCTTAAATTACCTGTGGAATAAATAAAAAAATTATGTTATAATAGAGAGGAATAAGAATGAATACAAGAATCTGGGCAGAAATCAATCTTGACTCCTTGGAGAACAATATAAAAGAAGTAAGAAGAATTACCTCAAAAGATGCAATGGTTATGGCAGTTGTAAAAGCTGACGCATATGGTCACGGAGCAGTTGAGTGTGCGAAAGTTTTTTTGAAAAACGGAGCTGACAAATTGGCAGTTGCTTGCTATAACGAGGCTTTGCAGTTAAGAAATGCTAACATCAAAGCTCCGATTATGATTTTGGGTGCATCATTTGAAGAGGAATTGGATGGACTTATTCAAAATGATATTACTATTTCTCTTTTTTCTTATGATTTTGCAAAAAAGGTTTCCCAAGCAGCTTTAAAAAATGAAAAGACAGCAAAAATTCATATAAAGATTGATACGGGAATGTCAAGAATAGGTTATGTTACAGGTGTTAATGATGAAGAAATTGTTGAAGAAATTATAAATATTTCAAAACTAGATAATATAGAGCTTGAGGGCATTTTTTCCCATTTCTCTACTGCTGATGAGAAAGAAACCGATTATACCGAGCTTCAATTTGAAAGATTTATAAATATATGCAATATGTTGGAACAAAGAGGCTTGATAATTCCGATACGACATATTGCAAACAGCGCCGGAATAATGATGTATCCCCAAATGCATCTTGATATGGTGAGAGCCGGAATTATTTTATACGGATTTTATCCATCGGAAGATGTAGATAAATCACGAATTAATTTAAAAAAAGTAATGAGTGTTAAATCACGAATTACACATATAAAAGAAATTTGCGATAATAGAGGCGTGAGCTATGGAAAAGTATACATAACCAATGGGAAAACAAAAATTGCAACAATTTCTGTTGGTTATGCAGACGGATATACGCGTATGCTTGGCGGAAATGCAAAAATTTTGGTAAACGATGAACCGATGGATGTTATTGGACGAATTTGTATGGATCAATGTATGATTAATGTCACAAATGTCAATAATATCAATGTAGGTGATGAAGTTACAATATTTGGCCCGAAAACCGTCACAGCTGACACTTTGGCATCATGGCTTGGAACTATTAATTATGAAATAGTCTGTATGATTTCAAAGCGTATTCCGAGAGTATTCTATGAAAATGGAAGGGCGGTGAGCGTTCTCAATTATCTTGACAGATAATAAGTAAAAAAACAAAAAATTAACTACGGGGGGCCTGATTACTTTGTCACAGCTAAAAAAGGTCATATCCGGTCTGTCTTTCAAAAAATCCGAAAAAAATCGGTATATTTTATGCTATTTAGTAAAAAAATATAATCGGATAAATTCACTGAAGAAAGGCTATTTGGAGATGGCTTCAATCAATCTTTCTTTAGCCGAAATGTGTTTGGATGCCGATAACGATGTTTTTCGGCAGTGTGAGGAAAAACTGACGGAGAGTGAATAGTGGTGATTGTAAAAAGAGGAGATATTTATTATGCCGATTTAAGTCCGGTAGTGGGCAGTGAACAGGGTGGAATTAGACCTGTTCTGATTATACAAAACGATGTCGGTAATAAATACAGCCCAACTGTTATAGCGGCGGCCATAACCTCACAGATTAATAAAGCCAAAATGCCAACGCATATTGAGCTTGCTGCAAAGGAATATGGCTTGAATAAGGATTCTGTAATTTTACTTGAACAAATAAGAACAATAGACAAAAAGCGCTTGCATGAAAAGATAGGTCATCTTGATATGGCGCTTATGTCAACCGTAAACGACGCATTAGCAATAAGCTTTGGTCTTTATGGGATTTAACCTTTTAAAGTATAGAGAAGATTTTAGGAGGTAGATTATGAGAATATTAATAGAGCTGATATATGTAAATTGATTTACATATATCGCGAT
>JAZNGS010000049.1:0-8389 GCA_045576555.1 Clostridia bacterium
ATTTTGTTTTTTGTCTATACAAAAGAAAATTGATGTGCTATAATTAAAGAGCACTGTTTTAAGGTTTACATAATATCACATAATTTATTTGGAGGTATTTATGCTTAAATATGTTGATGCTTTTGCTGTTTTTATGGATAACACAAAGCATAAATCAATGAACACTATACAATCGTATAAGCGCGATGTTTCACAATACATAAACTATTTGAATTTAAATGGAATTACAGATATATCAAAAACTAATCAAAAAACTGTGACTGCATATCTTGATAATTTAAAGAGCCAGGGAAAAGCATCATCGACAGTATCAAGAACACTTGCATCGCTAAAATCTTTCTATATGTTTATATCACAGGAATATTCCACTTTCTCTAACCCAACACAAAATCTTGAAGCTCCCCATGTAGAAAAAAAGCTTCCACAGATTTTGTCAACAGGTGAAGTCGATAGACTATTGGAACAACCTTCTTCAAAAGAACCCAAAGGTATAAGAGATAAGGCAATGCTTGAGCTGTTATATGCAACAGGTATAAGAGTTTCAGAGCTTATTTCCTTAAAGGTGAGCGATATCAATCTTTCAATAGGGTTTGTTAAATGCCACACCGATAAAAAAGAACGATATATTCCAATCGGAAACATAGCAAAATCAGCACTGAAAAAGTACATAAATGAAGCAAGACCTGTTATGGCTGCCAATAATGATGACTTTCTTTTTGTTAACTGCAATGGTACGGCACTTTCAAGACAAGGTTTCTGGAAAATTATCAAGCAATATTCCCGTCAGGCAGAAATTTCTCTGGATATAACTCCGCACACTATCAGGCACTCATTCGCGGCACATCTTTTGGAAAATGGTGCCGATTTAAAATCTATACAGGAAATGCTTGGACATTCGGATATATCTTCCACGCAAGTTTATTCAAACCTTGTGAAAAGCAAAATTAAAGATGTGTATGCACGTTCACATCCAAGAGCATAAAAATAAAGGCTGTTTAAAAAACAGCCTTTTCTTTTTTTAATCTTCCTGACAATTCATCAAGTGACCTTTGGGCAATCATTCTGTATCTTTCTTCTTTTTTTGCACGAACTCTTTGCTCCAGTCCCTCGATTATACCAAAGTTTGCACTCATTGGCTGGAGTTTATCAAGGCTTCCTGACGAAACATAAAGTGCCAAGGCACCAATGCAATTTCTGGCAGATGGCTCAAAAAGTTCCTCGCCTTTTAACATTCTTGCCATATTATATCCTGCCATAATTCCTGATGATGCAGACTCAACATACCCCTCAACACCTGTTATCTGTCCTGCGAAGAATATTTTGTTATGTTCTTTCATTCTATAAAATCTGTCAAGAATTTTAGGGCCTTGAATATATGTGTTTCTGTGCATAACTCCGTAACGCACAAATTCTGCATTCTCTAAACCGGGTATCATAGAGAAAACTCTTTTTTGCTCTCCCCACTTCAGATTGGTCTGAAAACCCACCATATTATAGAGTGTTCCCTCTTTATTATCCTGTCTTAATTGGATAACTGCATGGCTGGCGTGCTTACCTGTTTTTGGATTTTTAAGTCCGTCAGGTTTTAAGGGGCCAAAAAGCAAAGTTTCAATTCCTCTTTTTGCCATAACCTCCACAGGCATACAACCCTCAAACACCTTTTGATTTTCAAAAGTTTTAAGTGGCACAGTTTGGGCATTTATAAGCTCATTATAAAAAGCCTCATACTCCTCTTTTGTCATAGGGCAGTTTATATAATCAGCAGTTCCTCTGTCATATCTCGCTGCATAAAACACCTTATCAAAATCAATACTGTCCTTCTCGATAACAGGCGCCGCCGCATCATAAAAATACATATTTTCACTACCTGTTAATTCCAGGATTTTTTCCGACAGTGCATCTGATGTAAGAGGTCCTGTTGCGATAATTGTATATTCATTTTCATCAATTTCGCAAACCTCGTCATTTATGACATTTATTAATGGTTCATTATTTATCTTGTCAGTTATGAACTGTGAGAATATATCCCTGTCAACTGCCAATGCTCCGCCTGCAGGAACACTTGATTTGTCTGCAGCCTGCATCATTAATGAATCGAATAAACGCATTTCCTCTTTCAAAAGTCCACATGCATTTTCAATTCTTGATGCCTTTAAGGAATTTGAACAAACAAGCTCTGCAAAGTAGTCCTTGCTATGCGCAGGAGAGAATTTTTTTGGTTTCATTTCATACAAATCTACCGAAATTCCCTCTTTTGCCAACTGCCATGCTGCCTCACAACCGGCAAGACCTGCTCCTATAACTTTAACCCTCATTCTTTGTCACACCCTTTTTGGACTTGACTTGCGAATATCCGCAACCCTCAACCGAGCAAATCCATTTTGGATTTTTACCTTTTGTTTCAACCATTATTCCGCCGCATTTCGGACAGCTTGCATTTTTAACAGGCTTATACCACAAAATAAAATCACATTTTGGTGCGTGTTCACAAGCATAGTAAACCTTACCTTTTCGGGATTTTTTCTTCAAAATCTCACCGTCACATTTCGGACACTTAACCCCTGTTCCCTCTCTGATAGCCATTGTATTTCTACATTCAGGATATCCCGGGCACGCCAAAAATTTTCCAAACTTACTTAATTTATACACCATTTTTCGTCCGCATTTGTCGCAGATTATGTCAGACTCCTCGTCCTTCACCTTAATTTTTTCAACATTTTTTATTGCATTTTCAAGACTTTCATTAAATTGAGGATAAAAACCTTTTAATATATTTATCCAATTTTCTTTTCCCTCTTCAACTGCATCAAGACTATTTTCCATACCGGCAGTAAAGTCGACATCGACAATGTCAGGGAAATTATTTTTCATAATGTCAGTTGTCACAAAACCAAGTTCAGTAGGCACAAGCTGTTTTTTGTTTCTCACCACATATCCCCTTGCAAGAATTGTTGATATTGTAGGAGCATAGGTACTTGGTCTGCCTATTCCATTTTGCTCAAGTTCGTGAACAAGGCTGGCCTCTGTAAATCTTGCAGGAGGTTGGGTGAAATGTTGCTCGCCCTTAACATCTTTTAAATCTAATTTCATACCCTTTGAAAGTTTTGGCAATGCCTTATCCTTTTCCTTCGCGTTATCTGTCCCCTCTGTGTAAACAGCCATAAATCCTTTGAACTTCAAAGTTGAACCATTTGCTTTGAATATATGATTATTTGAATTCAAAGTTACACTCTCTGTTTCATATATTGCTGATGACATTTGTGATGCAACAAATCTTTCCCATATAAGTTTATAAAGCTTATATTGGTCGTTTGAAATCTTACCCTTAACAGAATCAGGAGTTATGAACACATTTGTAGGTCTGATTGCCTCGTGGGCATCCTGTGCATCTTTTTTGGTTTTATATTGTTTTGGAGATAAATACTCTTTATCATATACAGATGAAATATATGAAATGGCTTCATTTTGAGCCTCTTTGGAAATTCTTAATGAGTCAGTTCTCATATAGGTAATAAGACCGACTGTCCCATATTTTCCTCCGATATTCACACCCTCATAGAGTCCTTGTGCAACCTGCATTGTTTTTGCAGTAGCAAAGTTAATCTTTCTTGATGCGTCTTGCTGGAGCGTGCTTGTTGTAAAAGGTGCAGGAGGATTTTTTGTTATGTTTCCTTTTTTTATCTCAACAACCTCAAACTGCGAATTTTTAACTTCTTTAACAATTTTATCAGCATCAGAACCTTGTAATTCAATTTCTTTTTTTTCGTCCTTACCAAAATATTTTGCCGAGAATTCTTTTTTATCAGGATTTAAAAGTTCTGCCTCAACTGTCCAATATTCTCTTGGGACAAAATCTAAAATTTCTTCCTCTCTGTCACAAATCATTTTTGTTGCAACAGATTGAACTCTTCCTGCACTCAAGCCTTTTTTAACTTTTTCCCACAAAATAGGGCTGATTTTATATCCTACAATTCTGTCCAATATTCTTCTTGCCTGTTGAGCATTAACCAAATCAGTATCAATGCTTCTAGGCTCTTTTATAGCCTCTTTAACTGCATTTTTTGTAATCTCGTTAAAGGTAACTCTGCACTTTGAATTAATATCAATATTGAGTGCATTTGCAAGATGCCAGCTTATTGCCTCTCCCTCACGGTCAGGGTCAGTTGCAAGATAAACTGCCGATGATGCCTTTGCTTCCTTCTTAAGTTGAGCAAGTAATTCTCCCTTTCCTCTAATTGTTATATATTTAGGTTCAAAGTCATTATCAACATCAACTCCGAGCTGACTTTTCGGCAAATCAATTATGTGACCCACCGATGCCATTACCTTGTAATCACTTCCCACATACTTTTTTATTGTTTCAGCCTTTGAGGGTGACTCAACTATCAATAGTTTTTTATTTTTTGCCATACATTTTCTCCTTGTTTATATATTTAAACAATATAAAAATTTCCGGGCAGTTTTTTAACTGCTCCTGTCATTTCCATCATTGCAAGAGTCGCACCAATTTTAGCAGGCGGAAGATTGGTTTTTCTTATTATTTCATCAACGCTTATCTTCTCACTGTCTATAATTAATTGCATAATTAATTTTTCATTTTCACCAAGACTTTTATATTTTTCATCATTTATTGATGCTTTTAGTTTGAATTTGTCTATAATTCCTGATATACCTTTATTCGATACTTTCGGAATTTCTACTTGATTTCTCGTTTCTTTTGGTTTAAATCTCTTTATTTCATTCTTATAAATATCTATTATTTCATCAGGTCGAGTTATGCACACTGCACCGCTTTTTATAAGATTATTATTCCCTGCGCTATCTTCGTCAAATATATTAGCAGGCACAGTATAAACAGGTTTTGAATATTCGTTAGCATAATCTGCTGTTATCAGGGCTCCACTTTTCTTTGGCGCCTGTGTAACCAACACTAATTCGCTAAGTCCTGCTATAATTCTGTTTCTTTGAGGGAAATTCATTGAAAGAGGTTTTGTTCTCGGCGGATATTCCGATATAACCACTCCATACTCCTCAATTTGTTTTCTAATTTCTCTATTTTGCTTTGGATAATCATAATCAATTCCGCAACCAACAACTGCAATTGTGTTTGCTCCTGCCTTTATAGCCGAAGATGCCGCAATAGCATCAACACCTCTTGCCAGTCCGCTGACCACGCAAAATCCTGCTCTTGCAAGCTCAAATGATATTTTTCTTGTAACTGTTTCACCATACTCATTTACATCTCTTGTTCCGACTATTCCGACACAGAACATATCATCATTAAGTTTTAAGTTTCCTTTTGCATAAAGAACATAAGGCGGCGGAAATATATTTTTCAAATTTTGGGGATATTGGTCGGAGTCATAGGTTATAATATAACCTCCGCAATCTTCAGTTCTTAATATTACTTTCCGGGCAACATCTGTGTTCTTATCACATAACTCCTTGATATCAGCCTGACCAATAAGCTCTATACCCTCAAAATCTTTGGATGTTGCATTATATATTTCTTCAACATCTCCGAATTTTTCTAAAAGCCAATATATCTTTTGAGCTGTCATTCCTTTTAATGTTGTTAACCATACCCATTTTAATATATTATCATTCATCAAACAGACACCCCATACATAAATTATCTGTCTTTCTACTTATTATATGTAATTATTTTTACACCTTTATACATTACTATAAAAAAATGGAATTGTCAATCCCTTTTATATATTTTATAAAATCAACAAATAAAAAGCAATACATAAAGATTGCTTTTTATTTCAATAATTAATCTCCATTAAGAACTTTTCTTAATTCTTCCTCTGTTCCGCCAAAATATTCATATGCCTTGTATAACTGACTGTCAACCATAACCTCACAATCTGCAAAGGCATTCTCAATCTGTACCATTGTTATAGTATCCAACACACCTGTTGGCTCCAAATTTTTATCTATCTGGAAATCCAACACCGCAGCTTCTAAATCATAAGTGAATTTATCATCTATTTCAGATATATAATATCCGATAATATTTAATCTTTCTTTAATTGTTTTGATATTCTCGGATATATCTCCAATCTCCGTTTCCTCTTTATAGTTAATCAACGGATATTTAGATACATCAATAACCTCGGTGGTGTTAACAACATAATCATCAGGTTCAATGCCCTTTTTGTTAATTTCATTCCCGTTTCTTGTTAAATATCTGCCTGTTGTTATTTTAAAGCTCTCATATCCCCTCACAGTGAATATTTCCTGTATCACAGCTTTACCATATGTAGTTTCACCAATAACTGTTGCAACTCCTGACTCCTGCATCGCAGAGGTCAAAACCTCTGATGCACTTGCAGTGTTTTCATTTACCAAAACTGCAAATTTGTACTTAGGATTTGCAAGATCCGAATATAGTGTTTCGCCCTTCTCGCTTTGACGATATATTGTTTTAACAATGATGCCCTTTGGCACAATCATTCTTGCTATTTCAACTGCTGAATCAAGATATCCGCCAGGATTGTTTCTCAAATCAAGAATAATGTTTGTAATGTTTTTTCCATCAAGAATTTTTAACACACTCTTAAATTCCTGTGCCGTCTTTTCAGCAAAGTTTGTTATTGCAACATATGCAGTGTTATTATCAATGACAAGATGATTCACTGTCGCATCATTCACAGGTGCTCTTTTCATTGTATATGTATATTCCTGACCATTTCTTAAAACAGTAATTTCAACTGATGTGTTTAATTCACCCACAACTGCTGATTGCACCTGGTCTATTGTCAGGCCTTTCATATCCTTGCCATCAACTTTTTTAATAAGGTCACCTGCTAAAATTCCTGCACCATAAGCACTTCCGTCCTCATTAACTGATGTTATTTCTATGTAATCCCCGTTCTTTTGAATGATTACACCTATTCCATAAAAAGTCTTATTCATATTCTGCACAAAGTTTTTGTATTCTTCTGCAGTATAATATTCACTATATTCATCAAGCCCTGAAAATCCGTTTTTAATTATCTCCCCCATGGCATCAGGATTGTCTTCCAAATACTTTTCTATTGCTCTGTTTAAAATTTCATCCTTTGTTATAGTTTCATCAATATATAGTAAAGAGGCAAATCCAAACAATTTGTCCATATACTCGTATTCTGCAACCACTTTGTCTTCGCTTGCAAAAACATTTGTGGATAGCATCAAAACAGCAAGTATCAAACAAATCAATTTCTTATGCATATCAGAGTTCACTTCCTTCTTCAGTTTTTACTTTTATAGATAAAGAGTGATAATTTTCTTCATTGCTTATCGTAACACTATACAATATTTCAAGACTGCCACCCAAAACACTCAGATTGTTATTTATCTCTTGAGTGGTTAAAATAACAGGAAATTTTCCATATGGAGTGTGGTATAAAAACTCTGTCACTTCACCTGTTTTATAATACATCTTTGAAGAAAAATCACCTGTTCTGCTGACGGTTGCCTCATTCTCGCCCACCTTGACGATTACCGAACAATTTGCCATTCCAAGCTCCTCTTTTTCCTCATACAATATATAATAGGCACCGTTTTTAAAATAAAACGCACCCTCTGTCACAAGCTCTGTCTTTTCCGATTCATCAGAGTTTATAACACCTGTAATTGTTATTGTTGCATTATATTTTTTCAAAAAATCACCCTTATTTAACTCTCTCTAATCCTAATTCGATTAACTCATCCAATAAATCGCTATATTTTTTCCCAACAGCATCCCATAGCTTTGGATACATACTGATACTTGTAAATCCGGGCAATGTGTTGATTTCGTTAAGAACAACAGAATCATCCTTATATCTCACAAAAAAATCAACTCTTGAAAGTCCCTGACCATCAAGTGCAACAAAGGCTTTTATTGCATATTCCCTGATTTTTTCAATCAACTCATCGCTTATATCGGCAGGAATTTGAAGTTTTGTTGCACCTGTTTTATATTTTGCATCAAAGTCATAAAATTCAACTTCAGGTATAATCTCTCCAACAGTTGACGCCATTGGATTTTCGTTCCCTAAAACAGAACATTCAACCTCGTGTCCGTCAATATACTCCTCAACAAGAATTTTTCTGCCAAATTTCGAGGCATTTATAAGGGAAGAAATCAGTTCTTCTTTATTTTTTGCCTTTCTCACTCCAACAGATGAGCCTGTTGATGTAGGCTTTACAAAACACGGATATCCTAATTTTCCCTCTATCTCTTTTATTACATTATCTATGTTATCCATATCAGCTGATTTGACAACAACCCAATCTGCCTGAGGAATTCCAGCACTTTGGAAAACTAACTTTGAAAAAGATTTATCCATTCCATTTGCAGATGCCAAAACTCCCATTCCGACATATTTAATTCCTGCCATTTCAAAGAGTCCCT
>JAZNGS010000050.1:0-2054 GCA_045576555.1 Clostridia bacterium
GAAGAAGAACTCGCACCGGCGGAGGATATTACATAAAAAAGTCAAAAAAATAGAATATTAGGTAAGAAAGGTTTGTAAAAGGAATGGAAAAGACAATTAAGCTGACTGCAAAAGAAGAGGCACTAAAAAATGAAATAATAGGAAAGGTATCAAGACACTTTGGAAAAACAATGGACGATGCAACACCTAAAATGGTGTATACAGCTTGTGCATTGACTGCTCGTGACCAGATTATGACAAAATGGGCAAAATCACATAAACAGGTGAAAGAAGAAGGCTCAAAGAAACTCTATTATTTATCATTTGAATTTTTGATGGGAAGATTACTTTCTACAAATGTATTGAATCTTATGCAGACAAAGACATATACAAAGGCATTAAAAGCATTAGGTTATGATATTAATGAGATTGCAGAGCTTGAAAATGACGCAGGACTTGGTAATGGTGGTCTTGGAAGACTTGCAGCTTGCTTCATAGATTCATTAACAACTCTTGATTTACCTGCGTATGGCTGCACAATCAGATATGAATATGGCTTATTCAAACAAAAAATAGTTGACGGATATCAAATTGAAATGCCTGACCCATGGCTCGAAGACGGAAATGCATGGGAAGTTCCTCGCCCTGAAGAAACTGTTGAAGTAAAATTTGGAGGTCAGGTATATACAGACTGGCATGACGGAAGATTTTATTGCAGATATGAAAATGAACGAACAATATTGGCTATGCCATATGATGTTCCATTAGTCGGATATGATTCAAAAATAGTTAACAAATTAAGACTTTGGTCAGCAAAATCACCTGACCATATGAATATGAAAGAGTTTAACAGCGGTAACTATGTTCGTGCAGTTGAAGAAAAGCAATTGGCTGAGGTTATTTCAAAAGTTCTTTATCCGGAAGATAATCATAATGAGGGTAAAGAATTAAGATTAAAGCAACAATATTACCTTGTTTCTGCAACAATTCAATGGATTTTAAAAGAATTTGAAACAAGATATGGATATGATTGGAAAATGCTCCCAGAAAAAGCAGCAATTCATATAAATGACACACATCCTACATTAGCAATTCCTGAATTGATGAGAATTTTGCTTGATGATAAGGGTCTTAGTTGGGACGATGCGTGGGAAATTACAAGAAATGTATTTGCTTACACAAATCATACTATTATGAGTGAGGCTTTGGAAAAATGGCCTTTGGATATGTTCAAGAGAGTTTTGCCAAGAATTTCAATGATTGTTGAGGAAATGAACAGACGTTTGATGGAATATCTTGAAGTTGTTTATCCGGGTGACCCTGCAAAACATAAATATATGGCAATTATTGCAGATAACAAAGTGTATATGGCAAATATCTGTCTTGCGAGTTGTTTTGCTGTAAATGGCGTTTCAGGACTTCATACACAAATTCTCACATCTGACATCTTTGCGGATTATTATAGACTTGATAAAGAAAGATTTTATCCGATTACCAATGGTATTACATTCAGAAGATGGATTGCAAACTGTAATCCTGAATTAGCTGATTTGATTTCATCAAAAATTGGTGATAAATGGCTTAAAAATTACGATGACCTTTCAAAACTAAAAGAATATGCAACTGATAAAGAGTTTTGCGAAAAATTCTATGAAATCAAGCAAAATAATAAGAAAAAACTTGCAGAATATATTAAGGAACATAACGGAATCGAAGTTGATGTTAATTCAATTTTTGATGTTCAGTCAAAGAGATTACATGAGTATAAGCGTCAGTTGATGAATATTTTGCATATTATGTCAGAATACAATGCATTGGTTGAAAATCCTGATATGAAATTTTATCCAAAGACTTATATCTTTGGTGCGAAGGCTGCGCCTGGATATGCAAGAGCAAAGCTTATTATTAAATTAATTAATAATGTCGCAGAGAAGATTAACAATGATGAAAGAATAAAAGGAAAAATCAAGGTAGTATTTCTTGAAAATTACGGTGTTTCTATTGCAGAAAAACTAATAGTTGCAGCAGATATTTCTGAACAAATTTCAACAGCAGGTAAGGAAGCATCAGGAACA
>JAZNGS010000051.1:0-1539 GCA_045576555.1 Clostridia bacterium
TATAAAAACTCGGATGAAATAACCGCAAGAACTAAATTCTTAAAAGAATATGACGAATATATCTTCGAGGATTTATTGGGATTATCTCTTTGCGGACAAGAGCTTGACGGAGATACATTATGGTTTAACATTCATATTTCAGGCGAAACAGTTTATATCGTTTCTTGGGAGTTCCCGAAAAACACAAACGAAGATTTACAGAAAGAATTATCAAAAATAGCAGGAACATTTACTCTTGCAGAATAAGGAGGACGAATGATGAAAAAACTCATTGCTATAACACTCACAATCATCACATTGATTACCATATCAGCGGTGGTGTATGCAAAAGATTTAGAATTCCATGATGGAGTTTACAGAGGTGAAAAATGGGAATTAGATTTCGGAAAACCCCAAAATAACAACATAATAATTCTTCCGCAGGACAGACCAGAACCAAAAGTGCATGGAAACGGTTATGTAGGTCGTGTGGAAATACCTGAAAAGGAATATGAAATAATTCTGCTCGGCAAATAGGAGGTACACAAAATGAAAAAATTATTAGCAATTATTCTATCAATCACTATGCTCCTTTCAATGGGAACAGTAGCTTTTGCAGATGGTGTTGACGGACCGATGCAGAAAGCAAAGCTCACAGTTGGTATAAATGCCGAGTTTCCACCATTTGAATACTACGAGGGCGAAGAACTCAAAGGCTTTGACATTGACCTGATGAATTATATCGGTGAAAAAATAGGTTTTGATATAGAGTTCGTTAATATGTCTTTTGACAAGCTTATTCCGGCAGTTGTAAATGGTGAGGTTAATTGTGCTATATCTGCTATTACAATTACAAAAGAAAGAGAAAGTGTTATAGATTTTTCAAACCCATACCTTATTGCAAATGTAACTTATAAAGACGGTGAAGATTGGGCAAAGTCAAAAGAAAAGTATGCTATTGTTTTTCCAAACATGGATAAAACATCTATAAAATCATCTGTCACCCCTGAAGAATTTGTTTATTCACAAATAAATATTGCAATCGAGGAATTAAGAGATAATCATACAATCGAAAAGTTAGTTGAGAAATATAACCTTAACAAACCTTTTGATGATGAAGCTGATGCTAATTATAGTTATGTAATTCCAACAACAACTGTTGATGATGTTGATGCAGAACCAACAGACGAAGTTGATTGGACAGAAGCTACAACTATTCCTGCTCCGAGTGAATGGGCAACAAAAGATATTGATTTTGCTTATGCAGTAGGAATTACTGATGCTAACAAAGATTATCTTTACAAAGAAAACATTACCCGTGAGGAATTTTGCGAACTGATTTATAATCTTATTGTTTTAACGAGTGATGAAATCACCGCACCTATAACGGATAGCTTCACAGATACAAAAAATGATAAAATCCTTATGCTGAACGGCTTGGGAATCATCAATGGTAAATCAGCAACAGAATTTGCACCTAACGATTATCTTACCCGTGAAGAAGCTGCAACAATTATTGACCGTTTGATTGAAAACGGCTATGCTAAGATAAATACAGGG
>JAZNGS010000052.1:0-5184 GCA_045576555.1 Clostridia bacterium
GTTAAGGTTGAAAACGAGTCAAAGACTCTTGCAACCATCACTTTCCAGAATTATTTCCGTATGTATAAAAAGCTTTCCGGTATGACAGGTACGGCTCTTACCGAGGAAGAAGAATTCCAGCAGACATACAAGCTTGACTGCGTGGAAGTTCCGACAAATAAGCCGATTGCCCGAGTGGACGAACACGACAGTGTTTACCGCACAGAACGTGGCAAGTATATGGCAGTAATCCGCAAGATTAAGGAATGTAACGAAAAAGGTCAGCCTGTTTTGGTTGGTACAATCAATGTTGATAAATCAGAAAAACTTTCTGCAATGTTAAAACGCGCAGGAATAAAGCACGAGGTTTTGAATGCAAAATTCCATGCAAGAGAAGCTGAAATCGTTGCACAAGCAGGCAAAAAAGGCGCTGTTACAATCGCTACTAATATGGCAGGTCGTGGTACCGACATTATTTTGGGCGGTAACGCAGAATATATGGCAAAGAACGAACTTTTGAAACTTGGTATGAGCGATGAACTTATTGCCGAGGCAACAGGCTTTGCAGATACTGACAACGAAGAAATTATTGACGCAAGAAAGAAATTTACCGAGTATCTTGCAAAATTCAAAGAACAGCTAAAACAAGAGCAAGAAGATGTATTAAATGCAGGCGGTCTTTTCATAATCGGTACTGAAAGACACGAATCAAGACGAATTGACAACCAGTTAAGAGGCCGTGCAGGCCGTCAGGGTGACCCGGGCGCATCAAAATTCTTCTTGTCTTTGGAAGACGATTTGATGAGAATTTTCGGTTCGGACAGAGTAAAGCGCCTTGTTGACACTCTTGGTCTTGAAGAAACCGAAGCAATTGAGGCAAAAATGCTCACAAATTCAATTGAGTCTGCTCAAAAAAATCTTGAGGGCAGGAACTTTGAGTCAAGAAAACATGTTTTGCAATATGACCAGGTTATGAACACTCAAAGAAAGATTATCTACAAGCAAAGACAGGCTGTTCTTGACGGCGAAAATGTCAATGATACAATTAAGTCTATGATTTCCTCAATCATTGACTCTGCACTCGATGACTACATTGGAATTACAGATATTCCTGAAAACTGGAATTTGAGAGCTTTAATAGAATTTGCAAACACAAACCTGAATGCAAAAGGTGAGTTTGTTATTCGTGATGATGAATTAGACAAAATCACAAAAGAGGAAATGAAAGAAAGACTCTTGAAAATTACAGAAAAAAGATATGCAGAACAAGAACAGATTTTCGGCGAACAGATGCGTGAGCTTGAAAGAGTTATTCTTTTGAGAGTTGTTGACACTCTCTGGATGGACCATCTTGATGAAATGGAGCATGTCAAGAGAGAAATTGGCTTGAGAGCATATGGTCAGCACGACCCTGTTGTTGAATACAGAAATGTTGGCAGTGAATTGTATGACGGAATGTTGGAAGCAATCAAGAGAGATACTGTTCGATACATTTTGACAGTTCAGCCAAAACCTCATACCGAAATGAAGAGAGAACAGGTTATGAAACCTATTGCAACAGGCGGTGACGGAACTTTGGTAAAACAGCCCGTAAGAGCTAAAAAAGAGCCAGGCAGAAATGACCCTTGCCCATGCGGAAGTGGCAAGAAATATAAGCACTGCTGTGGAAAATAAGATTGGAGAATTTTGATGTTAGAATATGATGAATTTAGACTACAACTTCAAGGTCTTGAAAAAAATATTACAGAATTAAGCGATTCACTCGATATTGCAGGCGCATTATCTGAAATTGAAAAGCTTGAAGCACAGAGCGGCGAGGCAGGCTTTTGGGATGATATGGAAAACTCCCAGAAAGTTTTGCAAAAAACAAAGCAGTTAAAAGATAAAGTCGAAAGATATGAAGCCTTGAAAACAGGTTGGGAAGATGCGTTAGTCTTAATCGACCTTGCAAACGAGGAAAACGATGAGAGTATGCTCCCCGAGGTCAAGAAAACTGTTGAGGACATAATTTCCGACCTCGACAAAATGACTTTGGAAACACTTTTGTCAGGACCTTATGACAAAAATAACGCAATCATAACTCTGCACGCAGGTGCAGGTGGAACTGAAGCACAGGATTGGTGCGAGATGCTTCTTCGTATGTATCAAATGTATGCGCAGAAAAACGGATACAGTGTTTCAACTCTTGACCTTCTTCCAGGGGACGATGCAGGAGTTAAGAGTGCAACAATAAATATTTCAGGACTCAACGCATATGGTTACTTAAAGGCAGAAAAAGGTGTTCACCGCTTGGTAAGAATTTCACCTTTTGACGCGGCAGGCAGACGCCACACATCATTTGCCTCAATCGAGGTTATGCCTGAAATTGACGATGATGTTGAAATTAACATCAGAACAGAAGATTTAAAGGTTGACACCTATCGTGCAAGCGGCGCAGGCGGTCAGCATGTTAACAAAACTGACTCTGCAATAAGAATTACTCACATACCGACAGGTGTTGTTGTTTCCTGTCAGACGCAGCGTTCGCAACACCAAAACAGAGAATATGCAATGCGAATGCTAAAATCAAAGCTGGCTGAAATTGCTGAACAGCAACAAAAGGAAAAAATCGAGGACATCAAGGGTGTTCAAAAGGAAATTGCGTGGGGCTCACAAATCCGCTCATATGTGTTCCACCCTTATAACCTTGTTAAAGACCACAGAACAGGCTTTGAAATGGGTAATATCGGCGCAGTTATGGACGGCGACTTAAATGGTTTCATCAATGCATATCTGCAGGCCTCCAGCCTTGGAAAACTGTAAGAACAAAACAAAAAGGCTGTAAAAAATTCTTTTTACAGCCTTTTTGAAAATTATCTGTTGTTCTGGTTGTTCTTCTGGTTGTTCTTTTGATTTTGCTGGTTGTTTTGTTGATTATTTTGCTGATTATTCTGTTGATTATTTTGCTGGTTGTTCTGTTGATTGTTGTTATTGTTGTTTATCACATTAATCACTTCCTCTCTTAACAATCATATCTTGCCTCAAACGAGGCTTTTATATACATTATTTTAAAAAATTTTATTGGAGAAAAGAAAATGCACAAAATAAAATGGGATTATAGAAATCAGAAAATTGCACCTGATGAAATAAATAAATTTTCTGAACAATTCAAATTCGGATATGTTTTTTCCACTGTGCTTTTATCAAGAGGAATAAAAACGGAAGAACAGTTGAAAAAATATTTCTCAAAATCGTTAGAGTTTGTGCATAATCCGATTATGCTCCCTGACATAGAAATTGCATCAAATAGAATTGCATCAGCAATAGAAAATAAGGAAAAAATTGTCATTTATGGTGACTACGATGTTGACGGAGTAACCTCGGTTTCACTTTTATATAGCTTTTTAAAAAGCCAGAATGCAGATGTTTCTTTCTATATTCCTGACAGAATGGGCGAGGGATATGGCCTTAATATCAAGGCTATAAATAAGCTTTCAAAGCTTGGAACAAAATTATTAATAACTGTTGACTGCGGAATTGCCTCAGTAGGTGAGGTTGAGCTTGCAAAAGCGCAGAAAATGGATGTTATTATAACAGACCATCACACCTGCAAAGAAAAAATACCAAATGCATTAGCAGTCATCAATCCAAAACGCCCCGACTCCGAATATCCGTTCAAGGAGCTTGCAGGGGTTGGAGTTGTTTTTAAAACTGTTTTGGCTATCGCAAAGCACTTAAAACTGAACACAACCGAATGTTTTTTGAAATTCGCTCCCTTTGCCGCAATCGGAACTGTTGCTGATGTTGTTGAGCTTCAGGACGAAAACAGAATTATTGTTGACAGGGGCTTAAAAAATTTAAAAAATTCCTGCCATGGAATTAATGCACTCCTTAAGGTGAGTGGAATTGATGAGCACCCTATCGACTCTAATACAATAGCATTTTCACTTTCTCCGAGAATTAATGCTGCAGGCAGAATGGAAAATGCCCAAATTGCCGCTGATTTGCTTCTTTCCGATGATGGTGACGAGGCAATAGAATTAGCAGAAAAATTAGACGAATTAAACCGAAAAAGACAACAGATTGAAAGAGCAATCTATGACGAGGCTGTTAAAATGATAGCCGATGAAAATAATTTTGAAGATAAGAGAATTATTGTTTTGGCAAAAGAAAACTGGCACCACGGAATAATCGGAATTGTTGCCTCAAAAATCACAGAACAGTTTTATAAACCCTGCATTCTTCTTTCGGCTTGCGAAGATAATAAACTAAAAGGTTCAGGCAGAAGTGTTGAGGGAATAAACCTTTTTGATGCACTTTCCGATACGGAAGATTTGCTGACTCAATTCGGCGGACACTCACTTGCCGCAGGATTATCGCTAAATAAAAGTGAATTTCCGGAATTTTGTAAAAGAATAGATGAATATATAAAGAAAACATACCCCGAAGTACCTACAAAAACACTTTCAATAGATTGCTCCGTACCCCAGTCATTTGTGACTCTGGAGAATGCAAAGCAATTATTGCACTTTGAGCCTTTTGGGTTTGGAAATGAAAAACCGATTTTTGCAATGAGCAATGTCAAGGTAATAAGTGCATCAGCAATCGGTCAAGACAACAGACATCTTCGACTTTTAATTGATATTGGCGGAAAAAAAGTAAATGCAATCGGCTTTTCTCTCGGACACCTTGCAAGCTACTTAACACAAGGACTTATGGTCGATATTGCGTTTAATCTTGAGGTTAATTCGTGGCTTGGAGAGGAAAATGTACAGCTATTATTAAAGGATATTAAAAAATCATAACTGAAAGGAAACCACTATGGACAAATTACAATATAGCTCAATTCTCGCACCCGACAAACTGCCGGGAGTTCAGGCTCAAAACACAGACGAGATTGTTGATAAAATAATTGAGATGGTCAAGGAATACAGTCCAAAGGCGAATACCGATATGATATATATTGCGTACCGCCTTGCTAAAGCTGCACACAACGACCAGAAAAGAATGTCAGGCGAGCCTTATATTGAGCATCCTGTTCAGGTTGCATATATAGCGGCGGAGCTTTCAATGGATGTGCCTACAATTACAGCCGCACTTTTACACGATACTATTGAGGACACTCCGTATACTTATGAAGATGTATCTCTTTTATTTGGAAAACCGGTTGCAGATATCGTTAATGGTGTAACAAAGCTAGCAAAGCTCCAATACACCACTCACGAA
>JAZNGS010000053.1:0-3162 GCA_045576555.1 Clostridia bacterium
GGTTTCAAAAACAGCGGTGACGATGCACTGTTGTTATCTATAATTCAACAGCTTAAAAAGACTGATGAAAGTCTTTCTCTTTGCGTGCTTTCATATAATCCCGAGGAAACAAAAGAACAGTTTGGAATTGATGCGGTTGACAGAAACAATATTTTTTCTGTTATAAAGGCGATTATGTCATCAAAAATGCTTTTGGTGGGTGGCGGAACTTTAATTCAGGATTCAACCAGCACAAAATCACTTATGTATTATCTTGCGATAATTAAATTAGCGCAGATTTTTAGAAAAAAAGTTATGCTTTATGCAAATGGAATAGGTCCTATAAAAGAAGAAAATAAAAAGATAACAAAAAAGATAATAAACAAAGTTGATGTAATAACTCTTCGTGAGGAGTTATCGTTAGAAGAACTTAAAAAAATTGGTGTGGACAAGCCCAAAATCATTGTTACAGCTGATTCTGTCTTCGGAATTGATTATGAGAAAAAACCAAAAATCAAGGAAAAAGAGTATCAGCTTGTATCGGTGAGAAACCACAAAAAGTTAAGAGAGAATTTTTGCTCTGATATTGCAAAACTTTGCGACCAGATGTATGAAAAACACAATATTTCTACTGTTTTCATTCCGTTTCAAAAGAAAAATGACTTGGAAATCACTGAAAATATCAGGTCTTTGATGAAAAATGAGTCGGAAATTTTTGATACTGAATGTGAGTTTTCCGATTTGATGTCGCTTATGGAAAATGCAAGACTTTGTATTGGAATGAGGTTACATAGCCTTATATATTCTGTGATTTCAAAAATCCCTTGTGTGGGACTCGTTTATGACCAAAAGGTGAGAGCATTTATGGACTATATCGGACAAAAAAATTATCTTGATGCAAACAGCTTGAAATATCAGGACCTTTTGAAAAAAGTTGATTTTGCATTGGAAAATGAAGAAGAAATAAAGAAAAATCTTGATAAAAAGAGTTTGGAATTAAGAGAATTATCTCAAAAAAATGCAAAAGTTGCGATTGAACTTTTAAGGGGATAAAAAGATGTCAAATAAAATGCTTAAGACAGCAGGCTTTATGACTGTTGCAACACTTATGGCGAAGGTTTTGGGAATGGGGAGAGATATGCTTATTGCAGCATATTTTTCAACAAGTTATGTGGGTGATGCTTATATGACTGCCACAAAACTGCCGACAATGTTATTTGATTTGGTAATAGGCGGAGTTATAACTGCGTCTTTTATTCCCGTGTTCACAACTGTTGACGGTCGTGACGGAAAGAAGAAAGCCTTTGATTTTGCAAATAAATTTATTGGACTTGTTTTATCGGTCACATTTTTAATTTCAATTATCGGAATAATGTTTTCCGATGTTTTGATTGGTTTGTTGGCTCCTGAATTTAATGCACAAACTGCATCATTAGCATCAGAGCTTTCAAAAATAATGTTCCCGATGATAATTTTTACTGGACTTGCTTTTTCATTTGTTGGGATTTTGCAATCTCACGGAGAATTCAATATCCCTGCGATAATGAGCCTTGTTTCAAATTTAGCAGTAATTGCATATTTTCCACTATTTGGAAAAAAGTACGGAGTTCACGGACTCTCGGTTGCAATGCTTATTGCCTGGAGCTTGCAGGTAATAATCCAAATCCCTGCACTAAAGAAAACAGGCTATAAATTCAAACCCTCACTAAAACTTTTCGACTCTGACATAAAAGCAACACTTTTGCTTGCAGGTCCGTTATTGGTTAGCACATGGGTTCAGCCGCTTTATTCAATTGTCAACACAAGAATTGCATCAGGAATTGCAGGCGGTGTGACAATGCTTGAATACGCAAACAGGCTCTATGTGGTTATGGTTGGGGTATTCTCTTTCGTGGTAACAAATCTTGTTTTCCCAAAGTTATCAAAAAGCAATTCGCAAAATGACAAGACAGAGGCAACAAAGCTTTTAGTCACTTCAATAAAGGCGATTGTGATTGTAATATTGCCGATTATGGCTGGCTTTATTTTGCTTTCAAGACCTATTGTCGGAGTGATTTATGAGCATGGCAATTTTACTGCGACAGATGCGTATAAAACTGCAACGGCACTTTCCTGCTATTCTGTCGGAATGATAGGTTTTTCTATAAACGAGATACTTTCAAAAGCATTCTTCTCACAAAAAAATTCAAAAACGCCGATGTTTAATGCGATAATAAGTATGGTAATCAATATAATTTTAGCTTATTCGCTATCGGCAAGGCTTGGAATTAACGGACTTGCGCTTGCGACTGCGGGCGGTTCAACTGCCAATGCAATTTTAAATTATATTTGTATGCGAAGAAGAAATGGAAAGTTGTTCATAAAATCGGATATTATAGATATTATTAAGACAATTATCAGCACAATAATTATGGCAATTTGTGTGTTTATTACTTATAAATTCCTCGCAAATTATGTAACTGCAAACACATTGGGCTGGCTTATTTGTTGTGCTGCATCAGGAATTGTTGGCGTTATAGTGTATGGCGTGAGCACAATTTTGCTTGGTGTTAGTGAGATAAAGATGATAATTAAGGAAAGGTTATAAATATGAAAAATAGCTTAATAATAAAATTTTTTAGATTTATAATAGGAAAATTTATTATAGTTTATAATGACTCGACTCTTGAGAGAGTCATAAATTCGATATGCAACTATTTCAAGAATAAAGCAAGCGGAAGTACCTTTTGCAAATTTATGTCCGACAGCTCCAAGTCAGGAAAATATTGGAAAAACAGTTTTGTATTTAAAATTATATCCTCGAATGTAAAATTTGTACTTTCTTTGGGTGAGAAATTTAAGTTGTTTTTGAAAAATAGCAAAATAGCAACTTTTTTAGATAATATTTTGGATATTTCCATAAAAGATTATTCAAAATTATCGTCAGCCGTTGTACTTGGCTTGTTGGTGGGTATGACTATAAGCAGAGATTTAGCTGGTGTCAATGCTATTTTGATTATGGTCTTGGCATTTATCTCATCTTTAATGGCTTTTATGCCTGGGACAATAAAATCAGTATGTTCATCAAGCTGGATAGTCAGAATTTTTGGCGGACTTTTTAACAAATACGCAATCAACACTCAGGAAAAACCGATACATAAGATTGGGAATTTAAAGATAGCTTTAGCGATTTTGTTTGTTGTC
>JAZNGS010000054.1:0-4858 GCA_045576555.1 Clostridia bacterium
GACAGGTGTACCAATTCATTATTACATAGAATTTAATTTTGATGCAATTGATGAAATAACAGATGTGCTGGGACCAATTGAATATGATGTTCCTGATGTTGAGGGTAATGGCAAGGGTATGAATTATGATGACCCTGCACAGGATTTGTCAATCCACTTAAAACCAGGCTTGCAAAAGCTAAAGGAAATCAGGTTCAGCAGTTCTTGAGATATAGAAAAAGTAACTCAGGTGGCGGTGACGGAAGCGATACCGCAAGAGTTGAAAGACAACAGGACTTTATTCGTGCAATAGTTGACCAAAAGGTTAATGTTATGCTAATTGCAAAATTGCCGTCAATATATTCCAAGATGAAAAAGAACATAAAAACTAATTTCACAACAGGGGATATAATTAAGTATGCAAAATACTTAAATGGCTTTAGTTCGGAGAACATAGAAACTCATAATCTTCCTGGAGAATCAAAGAGGACAAGCAGTGGCTGGTATTTTGTTTGTGATTTGCAAGGGACCAAAGAATTAATAGTTAATTCCTTTGGATATGATGGCAAGAACTTAACAAATGTGATTAATATTAACAGTGAAAAAAAGGCTTTGGCATCAAACGATGAACAAACAGACGAAAAACAAGAAGAAATAAAGACTGAAGAACCTATTGAACAAGAAGAACCAAAGGAAGAAACCCAATTAAAACCACCTCAAAAGACGGAGGAGGAAAAAGAGGAGTAACCTGTTCAAAAGGAAGAGACTGAAACAATAGAACCATCGGAAACCATTGAAGAACCATTAGAAGATGATGTCATAACACTTGACTAAAAATAAAAGAGTGCTTGCTATGCACTCTTTTTGGCTTTGTTGAAAGTATAAATTTTTGGAGAAAATATATGAAAATTAGTGAATTATTAAATAAGGATAGTCTTTCATTGTCGGTTGAAGTTTTCCCACCTAAAAATGACAGTTCGTTTGAGAGTGTGAAGACCGCGACAGAGGAGATTGCAAAATTAAAACCATCATTTATGAGTGTTACATATGGGGCAGGCGGAGGAACAAGCCAATATACTCTTGAAATTGCAAGAAATATCAAGGAACAATACAATGTTCCAACTCTTGCACACTTGACTTGCGTTTCATCAACAAAAGAAATTGTCAAAAAGAAAATTCAAGACATAAAAAATGCAGGAATTGAAAATATTATGGCGCTCCGTGGCGACTTGACACCTGAATTGGAGCAAAGCGACAGAAATAAGTGGGATTATCGTTATGCGATTGATTTAATCCGTGATATAAAGTCTATTGATGAAAATTTCTGTATCGGTGCGGCGTGTTATCCTGAAATTCATCCTGAAAGTGAAGACCAAAAGCAAGATATTATTCACCTAAAAGAGAAGGTTGATGCAGGATGCTCATTTTTAACGACACAGATGTTTTTTGACAATAACCTTTTATATAATTTCTTATATAAAATCAGGGAAGCAGGTATAACTGTGCCTGTTATTCCGGGTGTTATGCCTATAACCAATGCAAATCAGGTTGAAAGGGCAATCAAGCTTTCAGGCTCATTTATGCCTCAAAGATTTAAGAGTCTTGTTGATAAATTCGGACATTCGCCTGAAGCGATGAAACAAGCAGGTATAGCTTATGCCACTGACCAGATTATAGATTTATTTGCAAACGGAATAAAAAATGTTCACATTTATTCAATGAATAAGCCTGATGTTGCACAAAAAATTCAAAGTAACTTGTCTGAAATACTAGGATAATTATGGAAAATGTTGTATATACAAAGAATTATTTATCACCGCCGATTGATAAAAAAGAAATATTAAGATATGCAGGCGTTGGTGAAAATTCCTCCGAGCTTGAGAGATTAATTGATGAGTGCATCGAGGAGATTTTGCCGAAATTAGTGTATAAGGTCTGTTTTTGTGAGTTAGATATAAATAATTTTGATTTAGGAAATTCTTGTGATTTAGAAAAAAATTTAAAAGATTGCTCATCGGTTGTAATATTTTGTGCGACGATTGGAATAGAGATAGACAGGTTAATTGCCAGATATAAATCGGTTTCACCTGTAAAATCCTTGTTGTTTCAGGCAATTGGTGCAGAGAGAATAGAGAGTCTTTGCGACCTTTTTAATAATGAGATTAAAGAACAAAAAAGGGCTACAAGACCGCGTTTTAGTGCAGGATACGGAGATTTTTTGTTAGATGCTCAAAAAGATATTTTTAAAATTCTTAACCCATCAAAAAGAATAGGGGTAAATTTAAATGAAAGCCTTTTGATGTCGCCGTCAAAATCGGTGACAGCGATTATTGGAATTTGCGACAAGCAGGATTGTGGAAATATAGATAAATGTAAAATGTGCAAGAAAACGGATTGCGAATACAGGAGAAAAAATGAAGATACTTGATTACTTGAAAAATAATATCCTGTACCTTGACGGAGGTATGGGAACACTTTTACAAAAACAGGGACTAAGACCTGGGGAACTTCCTGAGGTGTGGAACATATCGCACAGTGAAGAAATTATTAAAATTCACTGTGACTATTTTGATGCAGGAAGCAATCTTGTGAGTGCCAACACATTTGGAGCAAATATATTAAAGTTTAGTGATGATGAGCTTGATGAGATTATAAAAGCGGCAGTTGATAATGCAAAAAAGGCAAGAGAATTAAGTAAAACCACACACGAAAAATGGATTGCATTAGATGTCGGACCGACAGGAAGAATGTTATCTCCATATGGTGATTTTGATTTTGAAGATGCGGTAGGAGTTTTTGCAAAAACAGTAAGACTTGGTGCAAAATATGGTGTGGACTGCATATTTATTGAAACAATGAATGATAGCTATGAAACAAAGGCGGCAGTTTTGGCGGCAAAGGAAAACTGCGATTTGCCTGTGTTTGTTTCAAATGCGTATGGTGAGGACAAAAAGCTGATGACAGGTGCATCACCCGCTAGTATGGTTGCAATGCTTGAGGGTTTGGGTGCCGATGCGATAGGAGTAAACTGTTCATTAGGACCAAAGGCTCTTTTTGATGTGGTATCGGAGTATCTTAAAAATGCATCTGTTCCTGTTATTTTAAAACCGAATGCAGGACTGCCAAAATCGGTTAATGGTGTGACAGTATATGATGTTTTGCCTGATGAATTTGCAGAAGATGTATCAGTTTTAATTAAAAAAGGTGTGAGAATGGCAGGCGGTTGTTGCGGAACGACCCCTGAATATATAAAAGAGCTTGTTGATAAATCAAAGGGCATCTCGCCTGTTGAAATAACTAAAAAGAATGATACAGTTGTATCATCTTATACGCACGCAGTTAAATTCGGCAATACTCCCATTTTAATTGGTGAGCGAATTAATCCGACAGGAAAGAAACTATTTAAAGAGGCATTAAGAGAAAACAATATTGATTACATCTTAAAAGAGGGAATTTCGCAACAGGAAAAAGGTGCTCACATTCTTGATGTCAATGTCGGATTGCCTGAAATTGATGAGGTAAATATGCTAAAAACTGCAGTTTGCGAACTTCAGGCAATTATAGATTTACCATTACAGATTGATACAAGTAATATAGATGCAATGGAAGTATCTCTTCGCCGATATAACGGAAAAGCAATGATTAATTCAGTCAATGGTAAAAAGGAGAGTATGGAAAAAGTATTTCCTCTTGCAAAAAAATATGGCGGAGTTATTGTTGCGCTGACACTTGATGAAGACGGAATACCCCAAAAGGCAGAGGGAAGATTAGAAATTGCAAAAAGAATTTTAAAAGAAGCCAAAAAGTATGGAATAGAGAAAAAGGATATTATATTTGACCCATTGGCGCTCACAATCAGTGCAGATAATCAGGCTGGTAGTGAAACATTAAGGGCAATAGAGCTTATAAAAAATGAACTCGGAGCACACACTTCTCTGGGTGTTTCAAATGTATCTTTTGGATTGCCAAAAAGAGAGATTATAAACTCTTTGTTTTTCACTCTTGCCTTGAATTGTGGACTTTCTGCTGCAATTATGAACCCATATTCAGACGATATGCTAAAAGCATATTATGCTTTTCGTGCAATCAAAGGAATGGACGATAATTGTTCAGAATATATTGAATTTGCAGGTAATTTGCAGGAAACCGCTGTAACAACTGTCGAAACAAAAAAAGAAAGTACAGCAGAATATAAATCCGAGTTGCAAAAGGCAATTATAAAGGGATTAAAGGAAAGAGCATCTCAACTGACAAGTGAGCTTTTGAAAACAACAAATCCACTTGAAATAGTTAATGATGAGATTATTCCGTCTCTTGATATTGTGGGAAGCGGATTTGAAAAAAAGACAGTTTATCTGCCGCAACTATTGATGAGCGCAGAGGCGGCAAAGGCTGCATTTGAAAAAATAAAGGAAGCTTCAGCAGGTGAGAAAACAGCGGATAAATGCACTTTTATAATTGCAACTGTCAAAGGTGACATTCACGATATTGGAAAGAATATTGTAAAATTATTGCTTGAAAACTATGGGTTTATGACCATTGATTTGGGAAAAGATGTTTCACCTGAAGTTATAGCACGAACAGCGGTGAAATATCACGCTCCTATTGTTGGATTGAGTGCGCTTATGACAACAACTGTGCCTGCCATGGAGGAAACAATAAAACTTTTGAGAAAAGAAGCGCCCTGGTGCAAGGTTATTGTTGGCGGAGCAGTTTTGACACAAGAATATGCAGACAAAATCGGTGCTGACAAATATGCAAAGGACGCAATGGAAGCTGTGAGATTTGCAGAGGAAATTAATAAAATGGAGGCTAATTTATGAGCTTTAGTAATGAATTAAATGTAAGAATTCAGGAAATTGAGAATATATTAAAAGGC
>JAZNGS010000055.1:0-11287 GCA_045576555.1 Clostridia bacterium
ATAGATATGGGAAACTTTTACAGAGTTCCTGCGGACAAGCGTGATTTGAATTATGATAAATACTTCAAAGAGGGCGATGAGAACAGAAATCCATTGACAGAATTCAATTCAAATAACACAGAATTATTAAATGTTGAACAGGTTAAAGAAAAAATGCTTGAACTTAAATACATCAGGGAAGAAATGAATAAAAAGGACAATTGATTATGCGATCTGACATTTTATTTATGTTTAAATTAATTCAGGCGGTTGTTTTGGGAAGAGAATATCCTGAAGTTTCTGCTGACATTAACTGGGAAAATATTTTAAGAATATCTTTAGCTCACAATATTGCTAATATGGTTGGATACGCAATTATAGACGGAAAGTATGATATTCCTGTTGAAGTAAAAAAACAGTTTGAAAAAAAGATTTTTGAAAGATTAACTGTAAGTACCAATCAAAATAACGAGCTTGAGAAAGTACTGAAAATTTTTGAAGAAAAAAACATATCCTATATGCCATTAAAAGGGATAATTTTACAGGAATTATACCCTGAAAAAGATATGCGCACTATGGCTGATGCAGATATACTTATTAAGAATACGCAATATGATGAGGCAAGAAAAATATTGGACGATTTGGGTTATGAATTTTTATCCGAAAGCGACCATGAATTTAATTACATAAAAAAACCATATATGCATATCGAATTACACAAACACCTGATTCCGTCATATAATGAGGATTTATATCAATACTTTGGCGATGGATGGAAGAGGGCAAAGCTGTGTTGTGAGAACTCATCAAGATATGAGTTGTCAAATGAAGATAATTTTATTTATCTGGTTGCTCATTTTGCAAAGCACTACCGTGATGCAGGTATAGGAATTAAAAGTGTAATTGATTTATGGGTATGTCTTGAAAAATATCCTGATATGAATATGGACTTTATATATTCGGAATTAGAAAGACTTAATCTTAAAGTGTTTTTTGAGAATTTATTAAGGCTAATCAAGGGTTGGTTTGAAGAAGAGCCAATGGATGAAGTGATTTCTTCTATGACAGTGTTTATCTTAAACAGCAATACATTCGGCACAGTAAAAAATCAAATGTCAGCAAAATCAATAAGAGAAAATAAAAATATAGAAGATGCCGAAAAGTTTAAGTATATAAGAGCTATTTTCCCTAATTTAAAAAAAATGAAACTCATTTTTCCGATATTGGAGAAATTCCCTATATTATTACCATTTTTTTGGGCATACAGAGTTGTCCGTTTTGTTTTATTCAGAAGAGACAGGATTGAAAAGAACAGACAGGAAATAAACAGTATTGATATCAATGCTATCAGTGAATATGACAAGCATATGAAATTGGTTGGTATAGATATATATAATGGGAGAGAAACCAGATGAAAATATTAGTAACAGGTGCAAAAGGATTTGTTGGAAAAAATCTTTTGGAGGCATTGAAGAATGTTCGAGACGGTAAAGACAAGACTTACGAATTAACAAGTGATTTGACTGTTTTTGAATATGATGTTGACACAGATAAAAGTCTGTTAGATGAATATTGTAAAAATGCAGATTTTGTATTTAATCTTGCAGGGGTCAACCGCCCTGAAACAGAAGATGAGTTTATGAAAGGGAATTTCGGCTTTGCTTCCACCCTTTTGAATACTCTAGAAAAATATAACAACAAATGTCCTGTAATGCTCTCATCATCAATTCAGGCATCACTTGATAATCCGTATGGGAAATCAAAAAGAGCAGGCGAAGATTTGTTTTTTGAATACTCAAAGAGAACAGGCGCAAAGGTATTGGTTTACCGATTGACAAATGTATTTGGGAAGTGGTGTAGACCGAATTATAATAGTGCAGTTGCAACTTTTTGTCATAATATTGCACACAATTTGCCAATTACAGTTAGTGACAGAAACCATATGATGACATTGGTTTATATTGATGATGTTGTAAATGAATTAATAAACGCACTATGCGGAAAAGAGAACAGGAAAGATATTTTTTGTGAGGTTGGGGTTTCTCATAAAATAACACTTGGAGAAATTGTTGATTTATTGTATTCCTTTAAAAACAGCAGAAATGATTTGTCTGTTGTTGATACATCAGATGCGTTTGCAAACAAGCTTTATGCTACATATCTTTCATATTTACCAACAGACAGCTTTTCATATCCCTTAAAAATGAATTGCGATGAAAGAGGCTCATTCACAGAGATTTTAAGAACTATAGACAGAGGTCAGTTTTCTGTGAATATTTCAAAGTCTGGAATTACAAAGGGCAATCACTGGCACAACACAAAGAATGAAAAGTTTGTTGTTGTAAGCGGAAAAGGTGTTATAAGATTTCGTAAAATTGGCGAAGAAAAGGTATACGAATATTATGTTTCGGGAGATAAAATTGAGGTTGTTGATATACCGACGGGGTATACGCATAATATAGAAAATCTTGGGGACACCGATATGGTGACATTTATGTGGGCTAATGAATGTTTTAATCCAGAAAAACCCGACACATTCTTTGAGGAGGTTTAAGAATGAGTAAATTAAAATTGATGACAATAGTGGGAACAAGACCTGAAATAATCAGGTTGTCTGCTGTAATAAAGGCTTGCGACAAGTATTTTGACCAGATTTTAGTGCATACAGGTCAAAACTACGACTATACTCTAAATCAAGTGTTTTTTGACGATTTGGGACTTCGTGCTCCTGACTATTATTTAAATGCAGTAGGCGAAAATCTTGGACAGACAATAGGAAATATCATTGCAAAATCCTACGAGCTTATGGCAGAGGTGAAGCCTGATGCATTGTTAATTTTGGGAGATACAAACTCTTGTCTTTCTGCAATCAGCGCAAAAAGGTTGCATATTCCGATTTTCCATATGGAAGCTGGAAACAGATGTAAGGACGAGTGTCTGCCTGAAGAGACAAACAGAAGAATTGTTGATATAATTTCTGATGTGAATCTAGCATATTCCGAACACGCAAGAAGATATCTTCACGAGTGTGGATTGCCAAAGGAAAGAACCTATGTGACAGGTTCACCTATGGCAGAGGTGCTTCACTCAAATCTTGAAAAGATAAAAGAAAGTGACATTTTGGAAAAGCTCGGACTTGAAAAGAAAAAGTATATCTTATTATCTGCTCACAGAGAAGAAAACATTGATAACGAGAAAAACTTTTTCTCACTTATGAATGCGGTTAATGCAATGGCCCAAAAGTATGATATGCCGATTTTGTATTCCTGTCATCCAAGAAGTAAAAAGTATATTGAACAAAGGAACTTTGAATTTGATAAGCGTGTCATAAAACATGAGCCTTTGGGGTTCCATGACTATAATAATTTGCAGATGAATGCATTTTGTGTTGTGTCTGACAGCGGAACATTGCCTGAGGAATCAAGCTTTTTCTTGTCTTGCGGAAATCCAATCCCTGCTGTTTGCATAAGAACTTCAACCGAACGACCTGAAGCGTTGGATAGAGGAAACTTTATTTTGGCAGGCATCACAACAGAGCAGGTTTTACAAGCTGTGGATACCGCAGTTATGATGAATGAAAATGGCGATTTGGGATTACCTGTTGAAAATTATGTTGATGAAAATGTGTCGGTTAAGGTAGTTAAGATTATTCAAAGCTATACAAGTGTAGTTAATAAAATGGTTTGGAGAAAAGAAAATTAAAATGAGGGCAATTACCCTCATTTTTTTAGATTTCTTCTGTTTTTTCTGCTATTATCGTTTCATACTCTTTGTTGGTGATTTCGTAGTAATCATCAATTGTCACACCCTCTGCCAATGATATTGTTTTTCCGTAATTTTCACCATCTGTGAGCCATTTTCCCTCATCTGCTCTTATTGTAATCTGCATATATTCTCCTCCTTATACATAACTAAAAGTCCAATTTGATTTTGTGTTTCGCAAAACATAGTATTCACTGCCTTCTGGATATGTAGTTGCATCATCAACATTAATTCCAAATGCATTATTAATTGCTGTTTTTTTGAAAGTTATTGTTAGTTTTGCGGTTGTTGTGCTTAAGGCATTTATTACACTTATGATGCTTTCCTTTGACAACGGACACGATTGCATATCACAAGTTTTTCCAATCACTCCTTGAATGGTTATATCTTTTAAAGCACCGCAACCTGCAAAATTAAATGATTGTGTGCCGTCAGCTTTTAGTATCAATAGGTCAATAGTTTTTAACATATATGCGTAATAAAAAGTAATGCTCGAAGCTGCTGTAGAGTCGACAATGCCCATTCTTGAAATCTTGCTCCAAAACATAAAATTAGTAAAACTTGTACAATTACTGAAATCCAATGTAATGCCCAAATTATTCAAGTATTCAACCATATCTATGTTGTCTTTGAACCCATCAAACATATAATATGCATTTGTAGGTTGCATATTATACTTAGGTTTGAATATATCTTTATTCCATTTTGCAAAAGCACCAATATAAGAGACCCTATTTCCATAATCTTGAAAGACATCCCAAAACTCATCATGCTGTGCTTTCTTTCCTGAATTAAATACTTTTTGCTCATTTTCTGCTAACGTAGATAATTTTTCTGATATTGTCATACGCTATCACCGCCGATCAATCCATTTTGGATATCAATAATGTTATCAAGTGCCTTTTCAATATCTCCAATTGCTTTTTTCTCGACTTCTTCGACAATAATGCTTTTGTCTTCATCGGTGAAGTAATCAACACCTTTTACAGGGAACAGGCCGGCTGCATTAACTCCTGTATCGACATATATTTCGTCTTGAGGATTATATAAATGCCAATACCCATCAATGATTTTTGGAATAGAGTTTTTAAATAGTGTTTCCCAAACATCAGGGGTTGGAGTTTGGGGTGTTGAACCTTCAGAATATCCGCCTTTTATAACTTCAAATTCAAGAAGATTAGAGGAAATTCGTTTAATGTCATCTTCTCCGTTTGTGCCATAAAGTCCAAAAGAACAAACTCCTGGCTCAAGGAGAAGTTCATAAGGAATACTAACTTTATTATCAATAATTTCGATAACATAAGTTTCGTTATTTTTTGAAAATGATGCAAATTTTATAAGTCCTTGCCAATTTTCATCAAAATCAAAACTAAATGTGTATGTCCCGATATTACCGGTATATAATTTTATATCAGGACGATAAATTTTTTCTTTTTCTACCGCTATTAGATAATTCATAAAAAATCCTTTCCTTGCGATAGCACTATGCAACTAATTTGGTTAAAAAATAACCTATACTGCATTATAACATAAAAATAGTGTTTTGTCAATAGCACAGTGCAACTTTTTGTCAAAATAAAAACTCCGAAAATTTCGGAGTTTTTTGGTGCCGATGGTCGGGGTCGAACCGACACGGTATTGCTACCACAAGATTTTGAGTCTTGCACGTCTGCCAATTCCATCACATCGGCATTTCAAACTTACCGAAATATAATAACATATTTTTTTTGTTTTGTCAATAAGTATTTTTAATATTTTTTAGCATTTTATGAAATTAAAGTTATTTTAAAAAAAGTATTCCCAAAATCAAAAGATTATAGTATAATATAATATGTGATTATAGTGTGGGCAGAGTGAAAGGCAGTGTTATAATGAGAATTGAAAAATTAGAATTCAATAAAATAAAAGTTACAGTTTTTCCTGTAGATTTAATAGATATGAATGTAAGTATGAAGAACTTAAGACCGGATTCTCCGCAGTTACATAGTTTTTTGTCGGATATTATGGAAAAAATTAAAGAAGAAACCGGATTTAATCCATATTCGGAAAGAACGGTTGTTGAAGCATCTCCTGTGGGGGACTGCATGGTGTTGACAGTAACCAAAATTTGTGAGAAAAAAGAAAGCTCCGACAGGGGTGCAAAGAAAAATGTCCGTGCAGTTTTAAAAAAGAAAACCCACAAAAAAAGAGTGTATTTTTTTGAGAGCTTTGATGATATGTGCGAGGCAATATGTCAAATCAGCGATGAGACTTTGGTAAATTCAATCTGTTATGAGCTACAGAATAAATATGCTTTTGCAGCAGCCATGGATAGTGAAAAAGAAATAGGAATTATGCGCGAATTTTCTTCAAGCTGTGATGTTCATTATCTTGCATCCGATTTTTTGGGTGAGCATGGACGGGTGATAGCCGAAGGCGAAAAACTTGTTAATATGGCAAGAGGTATCAGAGGGTTAATTAAAAATTAACCCTCTTCTTTTTCAAGTTGTGCGATAATCATATCTCTTGGATCAACTTCTTCCGGCATTTCTGGTTGAAGTTTCTTTTTGTATATGACATAATTTTTATATCCTTTTTTCCTGCCATGGCGAATGATTGTGAGATTTTGGGTGTAGATTTGAGTATCAACAAGCATTTTGTAAAAATCAAAAATTAGTTTTCGTCCCAAGTCATTCAAGACATTAAGGTCAAGTTGATTTTCGTCGTTTTTATTTTCATTAACCGGTGATTCGTTAGCGCCAAGAAGATAATTGACCGGTACATCAAATATTTTTGATAGTTCGTGATATTGGTCTGCAGATGGCATTCTTGTTCCGCATTCCCAGTTTGTGACTGCATTTCTTGAAACATTTAATAAAAATCCAAGCTCTTTTTGAGTCAGATGTTTTTGTTTTCTCAAATTTTTTATTATCGGTCCTGATATTCTTGCGACATCGTATCTGTGCATATTTTTCTCCTTTAGAATTGTAATTTATCATATATTCTAATCCAAAATTTTCCTGTTGTCAATATATTTTGTTACAAAATGTGACCACAAGAAACAGACTGTGACATTCGATATATGTAAATTTTTATTAAATCATAGATGTTTTTATTGTAATTTGAAAGAAATTATGATAAAATATATAATTGTAATATAATTGGAGAGGAATGTCGATTAATTGGCAGAACATATCAAAAAAGAAGAAATAGAATTTCAACGCTCATTTATTTATAAAATCAAAGAATTAAATGCTCGCTATACAAATATAAATGGGCATCCGATGTTAGCAAATACTGAAACATACGGTTGTCAGCAAAATGAGAATGACACCGAGAGAATAAGGGGAATGCTAAAAGAAGCAGGCTTTGATTTTTGTGATATGGCCGAAAATGCTGATTTGGTGATATATAACACCTGTGCAGTAAGAGAAAACGCAGAACAAAAAGTGTTTGGCAGATTAGGAATTTTGAAGCACATCAAAGAGTCAAGACCTGAAATGCTTATCGGAATTTGCGGGTGTATGGTGCAACAAGAGCATATCACAGAGCAGATTAAAAAGGTGCATAACCATGTTGATTTGATTTTCGGAACTCACGCGCTTTACAGATTGCCCGAACTGTTATATAATGCGATGCTTAAAAAGAATAATAAAAGTATTGTTGATATTGAAGATTGTGACGGAAGAATTGCAGAGGAAATTCCGATTTTGAGGGATTATTCTCAAAAAGCCTGGGTATCGGTTATGTATGGCTGTAATAATTTCTGCTCATATTGCATCGTGCCTTATGTAAGAGGCAGAGAAAGAAGCCGCGATTCAAAGGATATAATAAAAGAGATTAAAAATCTTGTTGAAAATGGTTGCACAGAAATCAGTCTTTTGGGACAAAATGTCAACTCATACGGAAAAGATTTGGACGAGGACATAAATTTTGCAAAACTTTTGCGTATGGTAAATGGTGTAGAAGGTGTGGAGAGAATAAGATTTATGACCTCACACCCAAAGGATTTGTCCGATGAATTGATTGATGCAATGGCGGATTGCGAAAAGGTTTGCAAACAGCTGCATTTACCTGTTCAGGCAGGAAGTAATAAGGTGCTTTCTGATATGAACAGAAAATATACAAAGGAAGAGTATCTTGAAAAAATAAGAAAGGTTAAAGAGAAAATTCCAGGTATTTCGTTGTCAACAGACATAATTGTTGGATTTCCGACTGAAACCAACGAAGATTTCTTGGAAACACTTGATGTTTTAAGAAAAGTTGAATATGATAACATCTTCTCCTTCATATATTCAAGGAGAGAGGGAACACCTGCTGCAAAACTTGATTTTGTGCTAACCGAAGATGAAATTCATAACAATTTCAATAAACTTTTAGAGGTGCAAAACGAGATTTCCAAGAGAAAAAATGACGAATATGTCGGAAGAATTGAAAGAGTTTTAGTTGACGGAGTCAGCAAAAACAATGAAAATACTTTATCGGGTAGATTAGAGTCATCAAAGGTAGTTAATTTTGTCGGCGATGAATCTTTAGTAGGTAAATATGTAAATGTGAAAATAACAGAGGCTCATACATGGAGCTTAAATGGTGAATTAGCTGAATAAAGAAAGGAAATGATTAAAATGACAATATTGGAAAAAGCACACGAACTTGGAGAATTGATTAAGGAATCTCCTGAAATGAAAGCAATGAACGAGGCTGAAGAAGCACAGAAAAATGATGATAAAGCAGAGGCACTATTGCAGGAATATAATTTAAAGAGAATGAATCTTGCGCGTGATTTGCACGAGGGGAAAATTCAGCAGGCAGAAGCAATTATAAAAAATAACGAAGCATTTACTGAAATGGTTAAAAAGAGCAAAACCATTGAAGACTATGTTGATGCAAAGAAAGCATTTGACGAAATGGTTGCAAAGGTAAATCAGGTATTGAATTATTATATCACAGGACAAGACCCTAACTGCACACACGATTGCAGTACCTGCGGAGGCTGTCATTAATTTTTGAAAGGACGGTAAAATTTCTATGAGTGAAATTTCACCTATGATGAGTCACTATCTGAAAACAAAAGAAGAATATAAGGACTGTATTTTGTTTTATAGACTTGGTGACTTTTATGAGATGTTTTTTGATGATGCAATCACAACATCAAGGGAACTAGAACTTACATTAACAGGCAAAAGCTGTGGTATGGAGGAGCGTGCACCAATGTGCGGCGTTCCTTTTCATAGTGCCAATGTATATATTGCAAAGCTTGTTGAAAGGGGCTATAAGGTTGCAATCTGCGAACAGGTGGAGGACCCTAAAAATGCAAAGGGCATAGTGAAAAGAGAGGTTACAAGGGTTATTACTCCGGGAACTGTGCTTGATGAAACAATGCTTGATGAGAAGAAAAACAACTATCTTGCGGTTATAAATTTGTCAAATGACAAGGCTTGTTTAGCTTTTTGTGATGTTTCGACAGGGGAGATATATTTAACAACTGTATGTGACATTTCATCTGTTATGAATGAACTTGCAAGATATTCTCCATCGGAGATATTAATTAATAGAGAAAGAGCAAACGAAATTTCTAAAATGATTGATTCAAGACTCCATATTAAACCACAGGAGCTTGATGAAGATTATTTTTATAGCTTTCTGACAGAGGAAAGGATAAAAAATCAGTTCAGGAAGCCGTTAGAGGATTTGGGACTTAAGCCTGACAGCATACAAACCGCAACGGTTTATGCAATGTTAAAATATCTTGACGAAAACCAAAAAGACGGATATTTATATATAAATAAATTGCAAATATATTCAGTGAATGAATATATGGATATTGATATTGCAACAAGAAGAAATCTTGAAATCACCGAAACAATGCGTGAAATGAAGAAAAAAGGCTCGCTTTTAGGAGTTCTTGACCACACAAAGACCTCGATGGGTGCAAGAAAATTGGTGTCTTGGCTTGAAAAACCGCTTATTAATCCGATTAACATAAATAAGAGGTTGTATTCTGTAAAGGAGCTTGCGGATAATCCTATGATGCGAGATAATTTTGCAAATGCTTTGAGCGGAATTTACGACATTTCAAGAATTGTATCAAGAATTGCAACAAAGACACTCACTCCAAAGGACTTGGTATCATTAAAGCAATCACTTTTAAAATTGCCTGAAATTGAATATTTATTGTCCCAGACAAAATCTCCAATGCTCTCGGAAATGTATCAGAAGATGGATGTTATGAGCGAGCTTTGTTCGCTCTTGCAAGAGGCTATTGATGACGAGGCAAGCACAGTTATAAGAGGCGGAAATATCATCAAAAAAGGATATAATGATGAGCTTGAAGTTTTCCGCGATGCTATGAACAATGGTAAAGGATGGATTGCAAGAGTTGAAGCGGAAGAAAGAGAAAGAACAGGTATAAAGACATTAAAGACAGGCTATAACAAGGTTTTTGGTTATTATATCGAGGTAACAAAACTAAATTCTGGTGATGTGCCTGACAACTACATAAGAAAACAAACTCTCACAAACGCAGAAAGATATATAACTCCTGAATTAAAAGAAATTGAAGAAACAATCCTTTCGGCCTCGGAAAAGTTTGAGGAACTGGAACTAAAGCTCTATGAAGAAATAAGAGTTGCAGTTATGAAAGAAAGCGAACGATTAAGAAATGTGTCAGAAATTATTTCAACAATCGATGTTTTGTATTCCTTTGCAGTAGCTGCATATAAAAATAACTACACAATGCCGGATGTCACAGACACTAATGAAATCACGATTACTGACGGAAGACACCCTGTTGTTGAAACAATACAAAATGATTCACTTTTCGTGCCGAATGACACTAATCTTAATTCTAATGACGCACGATTGTTGATTATAACAGGTCCTAATATGGCAGGTAAATCAACATATATGCGACAGGTTGCATTGATTTCTCTTATGGCACAGGTGGGAAGCTTTGTTCCTGCAAGCTATGCAAAACTCGGTGCGGTGGATAAAATTTTTACAAGAGTCGGTGCGTCCGATGACATTTCTGCAGGTCAAAGTACATTTATGCTTGAAATGGTTGAGGTTGCAAATATCTTAAAAAATGCTACCGACAAGTCATTGGTAATCCTTGACGAAATTGGCAGAGGAACAAGCACATATGACGGACTCTCGATTGCGTGGGCGGTTGCAGAGTATATAAACAATAAAAGAAAAATTGGTGCAAAAACTCTTTTTGCAACTCACTATCACGAGCTTTCCGAATTGGAAGAAAAATTGGACGGTGTGATGAATTACAGAATTGCAGTCAAAAAAAGAGGCGACGATATAACTTTTTTGAGAAAAATTGTCCGTGGCGGAGCTGACGACAGCTTTGGTATTGAGGTTGCAAAATTGGCAGGGCTTCCTGATGAGGTCATCAAAAGAGCAAAAGAAATATTATCTAAAATTGAAAGCGATGATGTTCCAAAGGCTAATAAACCAAAGAAACAGGAAGGAACTGAATTTGTGCAGATGAGTTTTGAGGATAGTGTTGCAGACGAAATTTTATCAGAACTAAAGACTCTTGATGTCACAACCCTGACAC
>JAZNGS010000056.1:0-2812 GCA_045576555.1 Clostridia bacterium
GATTATGACAAAAGAAAGAGAAATATGAGTTGGAGACGATACAATGATTGAAATAAAAGAGTTTTTCAGAAAAGGTAGAAAACTAAATTTTGAAATTCAAGAATTGAAGATAGCTCGTCAAGAAGCCTTTGATTTAGCTTGCGGAACTTCTGTAGTATTGGGAGAAGAAAAGACACAATCAACACAAGGAAATTCCATAGAACGCAAATTTATAAGCTATGCAGAATATTCTAAAATGCTTGATGAAAAAATAGAGGAATTAAATGGCTATCGTAAAGATATGCTTAATGTTATTAATAAAATTCCTGATACTACATACAGGACACTTCTTACCGCCAGATATATAAACTGTGAGACTTGGGAAATGGTTGCGGAAACGATTGGATATAGTGATGTATGGGTAAGGACAAATTTGCATAATAGAGCATTAACGGAAGCGAATAAATATTTTGTTAAATAAAAACAAAGGCGAGGTTATTCCTCGCCCAAGTATGATTTTATGGCATTTCTGATAAATTCAGATTTAGTGATGCCATCTGAGTTAAGTTTTTCCTCCCATTGAGCCACAAGCTCCTTTGGTAAATCAGCAACCACTCTTTTATAAACCTTATTTTTGTAACGCTGAATTACCTTTGATGATGTGTTTGATGCCATAATCACAACCTCCAAAGTGTTAATATTAAATTAATAATTGATAAAACAAGTGCAGCGGTTGAAATGATTAGTGTTATTTTTTTCATATTGACATTATGAAACGAAAATGTTATAATATATTTACCCCCAAAGAGGGGGAGGGAGTTTATTCTCCCTCACTTAACAACTTGATAATCAAGGTTATTAAGTTTATCAGTGCGGTGACAAGGTTGATTGTGGCAACTTTGTCACTTTTTCTTTTTCGTTTCATTCTCTCACCTCCTCTCTATGATAATATTATATCATATGTGTACACATATGTCAAGTCTTTTTTGAAAAAAATTTAAATTTTTTTATATTTTTTTAATTACTTACTGTTAATTACGGTTACTTCTGTGATATAATGTAAACTGATAAAAAAGAATAAATCAAAGGCACTTTTTAGGGTGTCTTTTTTTGTGCCGAAAATATTAGCGGTGGTTGAGGTTGGCGGGAATTATGAAGGATATAAGGGCGTTATGCCAAAAATGTATAAATGATTATAGAAAATCAGGATATGAGGTGTTTCCGTATATGAAAAAGAATAGAGAACCTTGTGACAAATGTGGAAAGATGGGATATCTTTGTAATGTAAAGAGAGGTGGTGAGAGTTGCCAAATGAAAAAGCTAATTGGATTAAGATAAAAAATGAGTATATAAATTCAAATATAAGTTATCGCGATTTGGCAGAAAAATATGGTGTAGGCTTTTCTACATTAGAAAAAGTAGCGAGACGAGAAAAGTGGCCTGAATTAAGAAGAAAACAATGCGACAAAATTGCGACAAAATTGCGACAAAAAACTGCTGATAAAATTGTTGCAAAAGAGTTGAGTAGATTAGACCGAATAAATTCTGTTGCTGATAGATTATTAGACAAGATGGAAGAAGCTATAGACCAATTAAACAACCATCTTGTAAAGAACAAAAAGAAAACAAAGGTGATAGAATACAAGAACTCCGAAAGACCTGACAAACCTACAAAAGAGACCATAGAAGAAATTGAAGAAGCCGAGTTTGTTTGTGGGGATATTGACCGATTAGGCTTGAAGATGCTTGCAGGAGCTTTAAAAGATGTGAGGGGTATTTCTCAAGTTGATGAAGGTGAGGATGAAAGGTTCAAAGAAAGAATGAAAAATATGCAAACTCTGGCCGAAATGATTAATAATCCGAGACCAAATAGAAATATAAGGGATTTTGAAGAAGATGAATAAACCAGCTCCATTTACAGAAAATCAAACAAATTATATAAAACGGACCTTTCAAAGTTGGTTTAATGTTGCAGAAGGTGGAAAAAGAGGTGGGAAGAATGTAATACAGACATTGGCTTTTTGTGCAGCATTGGAATATCATCCTAACAAACTTCATCTTATAGCAGGCGTTTCGCAAACAACAGCAAGACTTAATATTGTTGATTGTGATGGATTTGGATTGACAAATTATTTTGAGGGTCGTTACAGAGAGGGAAAATACAAGGAAAGGGCTTGTATATATATTCAGACAAAAACAGGTGAAAAAGTTGTACTTGTTTCAGGTGGTGGAAAAGCAGGGGATGAAAAATATATAAAAGGAAATACATATGGTATGGCGTATGTTACAGAGGCAAATGAGTGCCATCCGGATTTTATAAGAGAAGTATTTGACCGAACTATGTCAAGTGGAGACAGAAAGGTGTTTCACGATTTAAACCCTAAAGCGCCAAAGCATTGGTACTATACTGATATACTTGAATTTCATCAAAGGCAACAAGATAAAGATAAAAACTATGGGTATAATTATGGTCATTTTACTATTGCCGATAATTTATCAATTGATGAAACAAACTTGAAAAGGATATTAAGTACTTACGAAAAAAACACTGTATGGTATGAGCGTGATATATTAGGGCATAGAAGAATATCGCAGGGAATAATTTTTATTGCTTTTGCGAATGACCCAAAACCATGGTTAATTTGTGCAGATGAACTTCCTAACAGATATCAGACAGTGGAGGTTGGCTTTGATATAGGTGGCAATGGTTCAGCGTATGCAATGACATGTACGGGTCAAGGCTACGATGGTGTGCAATATAAATTAAGAGCAGAGAAGCGACAAGCAGAAAATATGTCTATGGAAGACATAGAAAACTTTGTTAATGAATTTT
>JAZNGS010000057.1:0-2287 GCA_045576555.1 Clostridia bacterium
TGCTTTTTTTAATTGATTATCAAATTCTGATGTCAACTCAATGTCCTTGTTTCCTTCAACAACAATATCTGGTTCAATTCCTATATCATGAATACAAATTCCTTTAGGAGTATAATATTTTGATGTTGTAATGCTCATTCCGCTGCCATCTTCGAATGGTATGACTGATTGAACAATACCTTTTCCAAAAGTTTTTGTGCCAACTATTATTGCTTTATTATAATCTTTTAAAGCACCGGTTAAGACCTCTGATGCGGATGCACTATTTTCATTTACCAAAACAACTATCGGCATATCAAGCTCATTATCGTCTGAATGATATTCCGTTCTTTTTCCAAATTTGTCTTCGGTGTATGTTATCAAACCTTTAGGTAATAGTTCATCAGCAATATCCTTTACAACATCAAGACTTCCGCCGGGATTGTTTCTTAAATCTAAAATTAGTTTTTTCATACCGCTATCTTTTAACCCTGTAAGATTTTCAATAAACTCGTCATAAGTATCCTTACTATCTTCTTCTTCGGATGAGCTGTTAAAAGCAGAAATTCTTAAATATCCGACATTGTTTTCAAGCAATTTTGACTTAACAGAATTATATTTTTGTGTATTTCTTACTATTGCAATATCAAGTTCTTTCTCATCTCTCAAAATTTTAATATTTACCACTGTTCCGTTTATTTTCTCTATACCGTCGCCTCTCATAACAGATACAGCTTTTTCAAGTTCTTCTCCTGAATATTTGACGGAATCTACCTCGAGAATAATATCTTCGGCCTTTATACCTGCCTTTTCTGCAGCACTATCCTCTAAAACTGATTGGACTACTATCCTGTTTTCTTCATCAACAGTCACAATCACTCCGATTACATATGAGCCATTTGTAATATTTTCCATAAAATGCTCAAATTGTTCAGCAGTGTAATAATTTGTATATTTGTCATCAATACCTAAAGTCAGACCCGCTGCTGCATAATCTGCAAGTTCCTTCTCATTAACATCATATAATCCCTGTTCCTTAATTATATGATTAATTGCAGTAATTTTTCGTGTAACTTCATTGTTATATGGTTTTAGTATTATACCATATGTCATTCTTGTCAAAATAAGTGTTACGGTCGCTGTTATAATAACTGTTTTAAAAGTTTTATTCACAAATAGATCCTCCTAACACAAGTATTATATTCTATGTTAAGTGTTTATGATTTAATACATAAAAACTTTGCCGCAGAAAATTCTGCGGCATAAGAAATTTTAAAAATAATTCATTGGATTTTGCAGCTTTCCATTCAACTGAACTTCAAAATGTATATGCGGTCCTGTTGAATTACCTGTTGAACCACATTTAGCAATAACTTGACCCTTTGAAACATTATCGCCTTTTGAGACCAAAAGTTTACTGTTATGAGCATATAAAGTAACAAGACCGCTGCCATGGTTGATTGTGATATAGTATCCGTAACTGTTATTCCATCCGGCAGTCATAACTGTTCCGGCATCTGCTGCCAAAACATTTGTTCCCAGAGCTGCACCTATATCAATACCTCTGTGCAATTTCCTGCCTCCGGAAATTGGATGAGGTCTGTAACCATATGGTGATGTTATCCTTTGAGATACTGCAGAAGGCCAGCAAAATTTTCCGCTTCCGGTGTATTTTGTTGTGGATTTTGATGAAGACGAAAGTGCGGCATTCAATTCGTTTTGAATTGCCTGATAGTCAGCTTCTATTTTTGCTTCTTCTTTTTCTAATGTCTTAATATCACTATTTAAAGCACTTATAATCTTATCTTTCTCTTTTTTAAGAGAATCTAATTTTGATTTCTTCTCTTCTAATATAGTTCTAGCCTGTATTTGTTCGTTTTGCTCGTTTACTATAACTTGTTTTGCTTCTTCTGTTTGTTTTTTTAATTCTATAAATCTATTTATAACAGCTTTATCATAATTATAAACACTTTTTATTACTGAAATTCTTGTAACTAAATCAGAAAGACCATCTGCCTCAAGCAAAAGATCTAGGTAAGATGTCGAACCATACTCATACATTATAACAAGTCTTTCTTTTAATTTTCTGTCATTTTCATCAATTTCAGCACTAATTGCTTCAATTTCAACATTCTTTGCCTGTATTTCGGCTTCCTTTTCATCAATTAATGTTTGTGTTGATTCAATATCATCAAGTAATCCTGAAATTTGTATATCAAGACTGTTTCTTTTTTCAAGTTCAGCATTCTTTTCTGATTTTTTAGCATTAATTTCTTTTTCTTTTTGTTTTATCTGTTCATTTCTTTTT
>JAZNGS010000058.1:0-2769 GCA_045576555.1 Clostridia bacterium
CAATACAAGGCGCGATTGAAGATGCAATAAAGAAATTAACAGGTGTCCGACCTAAATTATCAGGCTGCGGAAGAACTGACACAGGAGTACACGCAGAAAAATATGTTGCCAGCTTCAAGACCGAATCAACAATTGATTGCGAAAGATTTCCGTATGCAATAAACAGACTTTTACCGCCTGAAATAGTCTGCATTGGTTGTGAAGAAATGCCTGATGATTTTGATGCGCACAAAAGCGCAGTCGGTAAGACATATACATACAGGATTTTAAATTCAAAATATCCTGATGTGTTTTATAATAATCGTGCATGGCATTACCGCTATGATATTGATATTGAAAAGATGAAAAATGCAGCAAAGGCTTTTATAGGCACTCACGATTTTATTGGCTTTGCCGCTGCCGGATTTACAGTTAAAACAACTGTAAGAACTATTCACAGTCTGGAAATTGAAAAAGAAAACGACCTGATAACTGTTAGGGTTACAGGTGACGGATTTTTATACAATATGGTGAGAATTATTGTGGGAACACTTGTTTTTGCCGGAAATGGAAAGATAAATTGGGAAGATATGCCGGACATAATCGACTCTCTTGACAGGAAAAGAGCGGGAATAACTGCTCCGGCTTGCGGACTTTACTTATCGGAGGTGTATTACAGTTGAAAAAAAATCTCATTGCGCTGTCAGTTGTGCTTGCGATTGGTGCAGTTGTTGCAGGATTATATATAAGCTCGGACTATAGCTTTTCTTTCATAGAAACATATAAGAAGAATTTTTCGGATAATATTTTGAATTTAAAGATTAAATATGAATTGAGAAAGGATAAAAAGGAAGAAGAGAAAAAACTCGAAGAAATTGAACAGGAAAATATGGTTGCGGAAGAACCTGTTGAACCTGTTATAGAAGAAAATGTTGAAAGTAAGCCTGAAATAGAGCCAACAAAAATAAACTACATTGATTTGACACAAAAATTTGTGCCAACAGGTGAGCCGATTGCACTCAATGCTGCAGCGTACGCCAGATTTGAAAATTACATGGGCGGAATACTATGTGTAGTTGAAAACTCTGTTGTGTTATATAACAAAAAGGGCGAAATTTTGTGGAGTGTTCCAATCCAGATTTCCAATCCAATCTTAAAGGTGGAGGGAGAGTATATCCTTTTATTAGAGCAGAATGGAAACAAGGTTTCGTTATATAATGGCAAGAAGCAACAGTTCTTGGTGGAAACAAAGGAAAAGATTTTGACAGGTAATCTTTCATCAAACGGTGATTGCGCGATTTTGACCGAGAAAATGTATTATAAGGGTGCTGTTGAAGTTTATAATAAGTCAGGACTTGAAATATATTCAAGAAGTTTTGGTAAAAATAGTGTGATTTCGGTTGCAATTTCCGATGCAAGAAGACTTTGCGTATCACTTTTGTCAACGGAGAATGGCGTATCGTCACAAATAGTATTTTTAGACCTTAATAAAACCGAAGAGGATGTCGCTGTTAATTATGAGGATAGTGTGATATTCGATTTAGACTTTGTGGGGACAAATCTTCATGCTTTTGCTGATAATCAGCTTGTTGCGCTTAATAATAACGGAAGATTAGTCTGGAAAAGAGATTTTTCTTCAAAAACACTAAATAAATATTATGATGATGGAAATAGCACAAGACTGATGCTTTTTGACAGCAATAATAGTGCAGAGCTTTCAATTATAACATCATCAGGCAGAGAAAAACAAAAAATAACAGAGGAAATTGTACCTGATTTTTGTGATATATATGAAGATTATATTTTGTATAACGGTGGCAGAAGCCTGTATCTTACGAAATCAAACGGCACTCCTCTGGCTAAATATGTTGCATCAAGAGATATGAAAAAGGCATATTTCATAGACTCGGATAATATTTTGGTTGTATATAATCAGAGTATTGAGTTTTTGCATATAGAAAAGGGAGAGTGAGTTTGATGTACCTTTGGTTGATATTTGATTTGGTTATTGTTTTAATATTTGCAGTTTGCATTTTTCATTCTATGAGACAAGGTTTTGTTAAGGCATCATCGGCAATCTTGTCAATTATTTTGACTATTGTTCTGATGTTTGCTTTTCAGGATAGTATCAGCTCCTATCTGGAAAACTCTCAATTTGGTGAGGACATTAATAAAAAGATAACCCAAGCTCTCACAAAACAAAACGAAGACACTGAAATAAAAGTGAATGACGAAGAAAATGAATTTGGTTTACCTCTATTTTTCAGCTCTGTTGCAAAGGATACAGAAAACAAGATTGAGAGTGTTAAAAATGATTTAATCGAACAGGCGGCAGAAAGCACAACAGCATCGGTTATTAACATTTTGTCTATTGTGATTTTGTATATCAGTATCAGGATTTTATTGTTTTTTGGACTAAAAATTCTAAATATGATATTCAAACTTCCTCTTTTAAAATCGGTTAATAAGCTGGCAGGTGCGGCAATAGGGTTTGTTAATGCACTTTTTATAGTATATATAATTTGTGCAGGACTTATATGGTTTGTTCCTAATAATAGTTCCCAGCTTGTTAAGGACACAATTGCTGATACATACATAACACAATATTTTTATAATAACAATAAGCTTTTGGAATTGTTTATGTAAAATATAAAGGAGAATTTATATATGCAGGATGGAGTAGCATTAGAAAGAAAAACAAGGGAAGAAGTAAAACAAATTGCTCTTGGTTTGGAAATTCCCAAAGTTTCGTCATTGAAAAAGGATGAGATAATTGCTCTTATAAGGGAA
>JAZNGS010000059.1:0-2643 GCA_045576555.1 Clostridia bacterium
ACTCTGTTCCGCCTGATGTGAAATATATATTATCTATAGGAAGTGACAATATTTTTGATAGATTTTCCTTTGCCTTTTTAATTATATTTTCGGCATGAATCCCAAGCCTATGCATACTTGATGGATTTCCAAAACACTCCATTGCATCTAAAACCGCACCTACAACACCCTCTGATGGTTTTGTTGTTGATGCATTATCAAGATATATCATTTTTTCACCTCATTTGATTACACAATTCTATTTCTTTTTCCGCCTTTTATAAAGTCTTTAATATTCAACACAATCTCATCAACACATCTTTGACGCGCTTCTTGAGCACCCCAGGCCATATGCGGAGTGAATATTGTGTTATCATAACCCAATATTCTTTGATATGGACTATCCTTTTGCATAGGTTCAGTTGAATATACATCAACACCAAGTCCTGCTATCTGTCCGTCTTCAATCGCTTTTGTAACTGCTTCTTCATTGACCACTGCACCTCTTGCAACATTGACAATTATAGCATTCTTTTTCATAAGTTTTAATCTGTCTGCATTGATAAGATTTCTTGTTTCTTCATTTAAAGGTGTGTGCAATGTGATAATATCACTTTCACGACACAAAGTATCAATGTCAACGCAAGGAAATTCATCAACAGGAGTTCTTTTATAGGCTATAACTCTACAGCCCATTTCCCGGGCAATATTTGCAACTTTATTTCCTATATTTCCTAATCCCACAACTCCCCATGTCATTTGTGACATTTCATGAAAAACAGGTGTTAAACAATTAAATGAATTGCCTTTTGAATACTCATTTGATTTAACATATTCGTTAAATTGGAAAAGATTTGTGCATAGTGAAAATGCCATTGAAATAGTTAATTGAACAACACTGTCTGTCGAATAACCCTTGACATTGCAAAGCGCAATATTATTTTTTTTGCAGTATTGGGTGTCAATATTATCATAACCCGTTGCAGTAACGCATATTAATTTCAAATTCTTCGCATAAGGCAAATTTTCACTGTTTAGTTTCACTTTATTTAAAATTAATATCTCTGCATCAGCTATTCTCTCAATAACCTGATTTTCAAATGTCAACGGATATATCTTGACATCTCCCACTTCTTTTAGCTTTTCTAAATTTAAGTCATCACCGAGTGTTTCAACATCTAAAACAGATATTTTCATAACATAATCCTTTCTTAAAAACATCGGGCAATCCGCATTTTTTCGGAATGCCCGTTTTTTTAATTATTTATTTCTTGCCTTTGCTCGCAAATCTGCCTTTAAGATTTTCTTTCTCATTCTCAAATGATTTGGAGTAACCTCCAAAAGTTCGTCATCAGCAATAAATTCCAAGCACTGTTCAAGACTCATATTCTTGGGAGGAACAAGCTTTAGTGCATCATCAGAACCTGATGCTCTTGTGTTTGTAACATGCTTTTTCTTGCACACATTAACAACAATATCTTCTAATCTTGCATTTTCTCCGACAAGCATTCCCTCATAAACTTTTACACCAGGACCAATAAAGAGAGTTCCTCTTTCCTGCGCATTGAAAAGTCCATAAGTAATGGATTCTCCATTTTCCCACGCAATCAACGCACCTCTTGTTCTTGTCTGCAAATCACCTTTATAAGGCTCATAACATTCCAAAATACTATTTATAATTCCTGTTCCCTTTGTTGCAGTCAATAGCTCGCTTCTGTAACCAATTAAACCTCTTGACGGAATTAAAAATTCTAATCTTGTGTAGCTTTGAGCAGTTGGAGACATATTCACAAGCTCGCCCATTCTCTTAATAACACTATCCATAACTGTTCCTGTGTATTCATCAGGGACATCAACAGTAAGTCTTTCGATAGGCTCTGATTTTACACCATCAATCATTTTATAAATTACAACAGGATTTGAAACCTGGAACTCGTAACCTTCTCGGCGCATATTTTCAATCAAAACCGATAAATGCAATTCACCACGACCTGAAACTGTGAATGCTTCTGTAGTGTCGGTTTCATCAACCCTCAATGCAATATTGGAGTCAAGTTCGCGGAATAATCTTTCTCTTAAATGCCTTGATGTGACAAATTTTCCGTCCTGACCTGCAAACGGGCTATCATTAACACTAAATGTCATTGACAAAACAGGGTCATCAATCTTTATAAATGGCAACGCATCAGGGTTATTTACATCGCAAATTGTTTCACCGATATTAATATCTGTTATTCCTGAAATTGCAACAACATCGCCTGCTCCTGCTTCTTCAATAACTGTCTTTCCAAGTCCTTCAAAGGAATATAGTTTTGTCGCCTTACCCCTTGAAACAGAACCATCAGCCTTACAAATCGATAATGACATACCTGTTTTAATGCTTCCTCTTTGTATCTTTCCGACTGCAATTCTTCCTGTATAATCATCATAGTCAATATTGGAAACAAGCATTTGCAAAGGCTTTTCCTCTTCAACTTCAGGTGACGGAATTTCATTGATAATCAAATCAAATAATTGTTTCAAATCCTTATTTGGTTGTTCAGGATTATATTCAGCAGTTGCCCATCCATCACGACCTGATGCATAGATTACAGGTGTGTCCAGTTGTTCTTCAGTTGCGCCCAAATCAATAAACAAGTCAAGCACTTCATCAATAACTTCTTC
>JAZNGS010000060.1:0-2519 GCA_045576555.1 Clostridia bacterium
CCCTCAAGCTTTACAAGAACTAATTCCCTTCCTACTGTTATTATTTTATCCCACGGAATTATATAGTCATTTTTTTTAGAAAAGAAACCAAAAATCCCTCTTTTCCCCGGAATTATAATCGAAGTTATTTTTCCTGTCTCAAAATCAATATCAACATCATAAATATATCCAAGTCTTTCGGCGTTAACAATGTTTATAACCTCTCTTTGTTTTAGATCACAAGCCCTCACCATATAATCACCCTGTATATTCATATTAAAAAACAAAGAAAAAAAGAACATATTGTGAATAAAGTAAAAAAACTCTTTTCATTTGCAAAAAAATGTGATATAATCACAGCATTGACCTTTGAGGAGGGTAATTTAAATGACTTTATGTTCAAAATGCGGAAAAAATCCCGCTATTATATTTATAACTAAAATGGAAGGTGACAAGACAACGAATGAGGGTTTGTGCTTGGCTTGCGCAAAAGGTATGGGAATTGCGCCTCTGAATCAGATGATGGAAAATATGGGCATTAACTCTGATGAGGATATCGAAAATCTTAACAATGAAATGTCTGAATTTATGAATAATATAGGCGATTTGTCTTCACCTGAAGATTTGCAGAATATGCTCCAGAGTATGAGTGGCGGTGAGGACGATGAAGGCGGTGCCGCAACCGCACCTTTAGGCTTTTTGTCAAATATGTTTTCATCGGACAAAAAATCAGCAGATGAAAAAAATAAAAACACTAACACAAAAAATAATCAGTCAAAAAAGAAAAAGATGTTAGACACTTATGGAACCAACTTGACTGCAAAAGCAGCATTGGGTCAGGTTGACAGAGTTATTATGCGTGACGAGGAAATTGACAGAGTTATTCAAATTCTTAACCGCCGTTCAAAAAATAATCCTGTAATTCTTGGCGAGCCAGGTGTTGGAAAGACTGCAATAGCCGAGGGGCTTGCTATGAGAATTTTCGAAAAGAATGTTCCGCCAAAACTTTTTGGTCATCAGCTATATTTAATAGACTTTACTGCATTGGTTGCAGGCACACAGTTTCGTGGTCAATTTGAGGCAAGGTTAAAAAGCCTGTTAAACGAAGCGACAGAATTGGGAAATGTCATTTTGGTAATTGATGAAATTCATAACATTGTTGCCGCAGGCGATGCAGAGGGTGCTATGAGTGCCGCAAACATATTAAAACCTGCATTGGCACGAGGGGAAATTCAGATAATCGGCGCAACCACATTATCAGAATACAGAAAGCACATCGAAAAGGACAGTGCATTGGAGCGTCGTTTTCAGCCTGTTTTGGTCGATGAACCATCAATTGATGAAAGTATTGAAATATTAAAGGGCATCAAGGATTATTACGAAAAATACCACAATGTGAAGATAACCGATAAAATCATTGAAGATGCAGTAAGACTTTCCGAAAGATATATAACTGACAGATTTCTGCCTGACAAGGCTATTGATGTTATTGATGAGGCAGGCTCAAGAGTTAATTTAAGAAACAAAGCCTTATATGATGTAAAAGTGTTTACAGAAAGACTAAACGCAATCAATCAGGAATCGGAAAAGGCAACAGAAGAAGCTGATTTTGAAAGGGTTGCAACTCTTCGTTCGGAACAGTTACAATTAGAAGAACAAATTAATTCTGCAAAAAAAGAAGCTGATAAATCCGAAATAACCTATGAGGACATTGCCGCAGTAATTGAGGGATGGACAAAAATTCCTGTTCATAAACTAACAGAAGATGAAACTGTCAAACTCCTAAATCTTGAAAAGAGAATTCACGAGCGAGTAATCGGTCAGGAAGATGCAGTGAACGCAGTTTCAAGAGCAATAAGACGCGCACGAGCAGATATTTCAATCAAAAAACGCCCTGTTTCCTTTATATTTGCAGGCCCAACAGGTGTCGGCAAAACCGAACTCGTTAAAACAATTGCCGAGGTGATGTTTGGAAACGAGGATGCGCTTATTCGTTTTGATATGTCCGAATTTATGGAAAAACATTCTGTTTCAAAGCTAATCGGCTCACCTCCCGGATATGTTGGTTATGATGATGCAGGACAGTTGACCGAAAGAGTTAGAAGAAAGCCATACTCTGTTATCTTATTAGACGAAATCGAAAAAGCTCACCCTGAAGTATTTAATTTGTTTTTACAGATTTTGGACGATGGCAGAGTTGCAGACAGTCACGGAAAAATTGTTAATTTTGAAAATACAATTATTATTATGACAACAAACGCAGGCTCTGAATTTAAAAATGCAGCTCTCGGCTTTGGTGCAAGTGATGAGTTAACACTTTCCGATAATGTGGATAAGAGTTTAAAACAATATTTCAGACCAGAGTTCTTGAATAGAATTGATGAAATCATTACCTTTAATCCTCTTAACAAAAAGGAACTTAAAGAAATTTGTGATTTGTTACTAAAAGATATATTAACAAAACTTGAAGAAAAGAATGCAAAAATAATGATTTCCGATAGTGCAAAAGAGGTTATTTTAAGAAATGGTTATGACGCAAA
>JAZNGS010000061.1:0-10936 GCA_045576555.1 Clostridia bacterium
GAAGTTCTGGAACATCGGTGCAGAAGGACAGGTTTTGATCGGAGGACTTGCAACTGCCGCGTGCATAATTACATTTGGTGAAAAGTTGCCGGCACCGGTGCTTATGATAATGATGGTGCTAGCAAGTATTCTTGCTGGTGCTATCTGGGGACTTATTCCTGCAATTTTCAAGGCAAAATTCAACTCAAATGAAACATTGTTTACCTTGATGATGAACTATATAGCAATTCAGCTTGTTGCATATTTTTCATTGGAATGGTCAGTGCCAAAAGGCTCGGGAACTCCGAGAGTGTTGGAATTTGGTCAAATTCCGCCACTTTTTGGACAAAAGTATTTAATAAATATTTTAGTAGTTATTTTAATAACAGTTTTGATGTATATTTATTTAAAATATAGCAAGCAGGGTTATGAAATTTCAGTTGTCGGAGAAAGTGAAAATACTGCAAAATATATTGGAATTAATGTTAAAAAAGTAATATTGAGAACTATGGCAATTTCAGGTGCAATCTGCGGTATTGCAGGATTTTTGCTTGTTTCAGGAACAGACCATTCGCTAAAGAGTGACACTGCAGGAGGCAGAGGCTTTACGGCGATTATGGTATCGTGGCTGGCAAAATTCCACCCTGTATTTATGATATTAACATCGCTGTTGATTGTATTTTTGGAAAAGGGTTCTTCGAGAATTTCGGAGGTTTACAAGCTCAATTCATCTTTTTCGGATATAATTACAGGAATTATTATTTTCTTCATTATTGGTTCAGAATTTTTTATTAATTATTCACTTAAATTTAATTTAAAGAAAGCAAAGGAGGAGACTAAATGATTACAACAATTATAAGTCGTGCTGTTATGCAGGGCACTCCGCTTTTGTTTGGGTCAACAGGTGAAATATTGACAGAAAAATCAGGCCATCTCAATTTGGGAATACCTGGAATTATGTATGTTGGTGCAATAAGCGGTGTTGTTGGAGCCTTTTTATATGAGCAAACCCTGTCAACTCCAGATGTAATAAATCCTTTTTTGGCAATTTTAATTCCGCTATTGGCTTGTCTTTTAGGTTCGGCTTTAATGGGACTTATTTATTGCTTCCTCACAGTTACATTAAGAGCTAATCAGAATGTGACAGGTCTTGCGCTTACAACATTTGGTATAGGAATAGGAAACTTTTTCGGTGGTTCTTTGATTAAAATAGCAAAGAGTGATGTTCCGTCAATTGCATTAAGCAATACAAGTAATATTTTTAAAACACAACTACCATTTGCTGCTAACTTGGGTTGGTTCGGAGAGATATTTTTCTCATATGGATTTTTGGTGTATGTGGCGATTATAGTCGCTTTGGTTTCTTCATATATTTTGAATAAAACAAGAGTTGGACTCCATTTGAGAGCAGTTGGCGAAAGCCCTGAAACTGCTGATGCAACAGGTATTAATGTCACAAAATATAAATATCTCACAACTTGTATTGGCAGTGCAATAGCAGGTCTTGGCGGACTTTATTATATTATGGACTATGCTAACGGTGTGTGGTCAAATAACGGTTTTGGTGACAGAGGTTGGTTGTCAATTGCATTGGTAATCTTCTCTGTATGGCGTCCAAGCATTAGTATTATCGGCTCAATCCTTTTCGGATTTTTATATGTTATTCCAACATATATACCTGGTATTAGTGTATCCTCAAAGAAATTATTTGAGATGCTTCCGTATCTTGTAACTATCATTGTTTTGATATTGACAAGTGTGAGAAACAAAAAAGAAAATCAACCGCCAAAATCTTTGGGATTGCCATATTTCAGAGAAGAAAGATAGATTTTAAAATAAAAGAAAAATTTTTTAATTTTTTCGCTAAAGTTATTGACATTATGCTATAAAATATTGTATAATATTTGGGTAGCTATAAGTAGCTTATATGAAAATTTCATCAGACATTCGACCAAATGATTACCCGGAGGGAGGGAAATTAGATGTCTGAAATTCGTGTTAAAGATAATGAATCATTGGATAGTGCTTTGAGAAGATTTAAGCGTCAGTGTGCTAAATCAGGCGTTATGTCAGAAATCAGAAAGCGTGAGCACTATGAAAAGCCAAGCGTAAAGCGTAAAAAGAAATCAGAAGCAGCTCGTAAGAGAAAGTTTAAATAAGGAGACAATTAAAAATGTCGCTTAAAGATGTATTAGCTGATGATTTGAAATCAGCAATGAAGGACAAGGATATTGTCCGCAAGAACACAGTGCAGATGGTTCGTGCCGCTGTGCTGCAGATTGAAAAGGATAAAAAGGTAACTCTTGACGATGAAGGAGTTTTGGAGGTTATAGCGAAACAGCTAAAACAAAGAAAAGATTCCCTGCCGGATTATGAGAAGAGTGGTCGTGAAGATTTGATAGTCGAATTAAAGGCTGAAATCGATGTTTTGATGAAATATTTGCCTGAACAACTTACAAAGGAAGAGCTTGAAGTTATTGTTGCAGAAGCAATTAAATCAACAGGAGCATCTTCATTGAAGGATATGGGCAAGATTATGTCATGCGTAATGCCTCAAACAAAGGGCAGAGCAGACGGAAAAATGATAAACGAAATAGCTAAGGCTATGTTGAGTTAATAAAGAGAGCCTTTTGGCTCTCTTTATTTTTACTTGCTGGTGTAGCTCAATCGGCAGAGCAGCGGTATCGTAAACCGCAGGTTATCGGTTCAATTCCGACCACCAGCTCCACGTCGCAGCAGACTGCGTTATTTTCAAAAGCGGTTGAACAGAATTGTTCAACCTCTTTTTCGCTCACTTCGTCGCTGCTCCTTCTTCGTGAAAAGTCACGCTTCGCTACCAACTTTTCACGATTGTTTTATTGTACTAACATCTTCCATATCTTTTTGCAACAGATGAAATTTCTTCTGCAAGGCTTTTTGTTAAAGCCCCTTTTTCCAATCTCCATCTCCAATTTGTGCCGAGGGTTGACGGAGTATTAATTCTTGCTTTGTCATCATATCCAAGATAGTCCTGAATAGGAATAAGGCATATCTTTGCATTGCTCATCATCAAAAGTGAGATTAAAGGCATATTTAATTCATCTGTCGGAGTATATTTGTCGCAGATATAATCTCTTACAAGTTTTTTCTCTTCATCAGATATTGTTTCGTACCAGGAAACAAGAGTTTGATTGTCGTGAGTGCCTGTGTAGGCAACACAGTTTGTGGGGTAGTTGTGGGGGAGATAATCGTTTTGACAGCCTGTGTCCCTTGCATCAAACGCAAATTCCAACACCTTTATTCCTGCATAACCGCTATCACTCAATAACTGCTTCACGGAATCGGTTATAAAGCCCAAATCTTCTGCAATAACATCCTTTTTTCCAAGTGCGTTTTCCATCGCCCTGAAAAGCTCAATTCCGGGACCTTTTTCCCATTTTCCAATTGTTGCATCTTTATTTCCGAAAGGAATTGAATAGTATTCATCAAAGCCTCTGAAATGGTCTATTCTGACAACATCATATAACAAAAAACAATGCTCCAATCGTTTTATCCACCAGGCATAACTGCTTTTTTTGTGCCCATTCCAATCATATAATGGGTTTCCCCAAAGCTGACCTGTTGGCGAAAATGCATCAGGCGGACAGCCTGCAACTGCAATTGGCACCACATCTTCATCCAATTGGAAAAGTTGGGGAGATGCCCACACATCTGCACTGTCCATTGATGCATAAATCGGAATATCTCCAATTATCTTAATATCTTTTTCGTTGGCATATTTTTTTAATTTATTCCATTGTGAGAAAAATTTAAATTGAATATAGCACCAGAAATTTATTTCGTCTTCCAAAATTAATTTGTATTTTGAAATTGCGTCAGGCTCTCTTAGTTTTATGTCCCTGTCCCACTTGTGCCACTCAAGACCGTTATAGTGGTCCTTTATTGCCATGAAAAGAGAATAATCATCAAGCCATAAACAAGATTTTTCTAAAAATGTTTTATATTCTTCGGAATTTTGTCCCTTAAAATTTTTGTATGCAAGTTTTAATAAAGAATATCTGTTGTGATATAATTTTTCATAGTCAATATCTGTTGGGTTGTCACCTAAATCAGCCGAATCGCAATCATTTTTAGAAAGCTCACCATCTTTAATTAGTTCTTCAAGACTTATAAAATAAGGATTTCCTGCAAAGGCAGACGGAGATTGATAGGGAGAATCCCCAAAACTTGTCGGTCCCATGGGAAGAACCTGCCAATAGCTTTGTCCGCTGTCTGCAAGCCAATCGACAAAATCATATGCACTTTTTGAAAAATCGCCAATTCCGTAATCTGATGCAAGCGATGTTATCGGAAGCAAAATTCCGGCTTTTCTCATTATAATTCTCCTTTAAAATTCTATAATAACTCCACTGTGGTCGGAAATAATTTCTTCATTTTTTCCATTAAAAATCACTTTTGAACTTTTAACATTAATTTTCGTGTTGGTGAAAATATAGTCAATACGTTTACTGTCCCTGTTTTCTTCCCAACCTGCAATTTTTCCTGTGACAGTAAACCCTGAATCCTTATCTTTGGCAAGGGAATATGTGTCATACCAACCGCGAGATAAAACCATATCGTATCCCTTGTCTTTTTCATCAGCAGGTGAATTGAAATCGCCCATAAGAAAAATTGTGTCATTAAAATTGGATAGATAATTATTGAGTCGGTCAAATTGCCTTGAAAAAGGTTCTTCCAAATCGTCCCACCAGCCCATATGAACATTGCAAATTATCACATCGTCAATTCTTGCAATTTGAGCTTTTCTGGTCTTCCAATTATTATAATCAACGGTGTCGGACAATAGAAGATTTGAAACATCTGCAATGGGTTTTTTTGAAAAAATCGCAAGTCCTTCTTCAAAAATTTTATATCCAATTTTAACTCCAAGCCAGGAGAAATGATAGCCATTTATCATATTATAAATTTTCAATGCGTGGTTATCTTCTTTTATATTTTCATATCCAAAAACATTTTTTGCATCCTTTGACTGATTAACCTCCTGCATTGCAATAATATCAGGTTTAATGCGGTTAATCGCATCAGCAAAAATTTTGCATTTTTCACTGTAATTTTCTTCGATAATGCTATGCGTATTAATGGTTAATAGTTTCATAGGATATCATTAATGTCGGACTTTAAGACATCTGCTTTTGGACCATAGACTGCCTGAATACCATTTCCTTTTTTGAAAAGAGACAAAGCACCCTCTTTTTTCCATTCATCAACATCTGCAACCTTCATAGCATCTTTAACCGTGACTCGAAGTCGCGTCATACACGCATCAACAAGGGTGATGTTTTCTCTACCGCCCAAAAGTGCGATAATTCTTTCTGCTTGAGAGTCGGTATTCTTTTCTGCTGATTTCGGAACATTATCAACGCTGACATCGGTATAGTTACCATTTCTGCCGGGTGTGGCATAATTAAATTTTCCTATCATATAGTATGCAACAAAATATCCTATGATAAAGAAAATAATGACACATATCACAAAATTTATTATATCACGAAATAGTCCTGCTTGCAAGGACATTGGCAATCTTGTGAATAATTCTATATTTCCGAATGAATGAAGTCGCAAATTCACAACACCTGCAGAGGCAAATGCGAGTCCTTGTATGATTGAATAGGCAATATACAATGGTATTGCACAGAACATAAACATAAATTCCAAAGGCTCGGTTACACCTGTTAGGAAAACTGCCAAAGATGCTGATAAAAACATAGATTTATATTTATTTCTTCTGTCCTTGTCAACTCGTCTGTACATCGCAAGAGCAACACCTAACAAAAGTCCTGATGAGCCAATCATCTGACCGACCTTAAATCTTGCAGGTGTTACTGTTGTTAACAAATTCTGGTATGCTGCGGTATCGCCTGCATTTTTGAAGTTTATAAGGTCTGTTATCCATGCAAACCACAATGGGTCCTGACCAAAAACTGTTGTTCCTGCATTTATACCTGTCTTGATGATATACTCTCCTCCGAATGATGTATAGTTCATTGGAATTGTGAGCATATGGTGAAGTCCGAAAGGAAGCAAAAGTCGCTCCAGAGTTCCATAAATAAATGGGGCAAGAATTGGGGAAGTGTCTGCCGAATTTGCAATCCACACACCAAACGCATTAATGCCCATTTGCACAAATGGCCATACTATTGCCAAAATCCAGGAAACAATAAAAGACCATAAAATAACAACTAATGGTACAAATCTTTTTCCGTTAAAGAAAGATAAAATATCAGGCAGTTTTCTGAAATTATAGTACCTGTTATATACAACTCCGCCTAAAAATCCGGCTATAATTCCGACAAACACACCCATATTAAGAGCAGGCGAACCTAAAACGGAGGTAAAATATCCGTTAACTGCGATTTCCTGACCGAAAAGAGTGTGGGTTACAGCGCTGCTGTCATTTAGCATCGCAGAGGTAACACCAAAAATGTTTCCTGTGATATTATTTATGAGAATAAAGGCAATCAGTGCTGCAAAAGCTCCGCCTGCCCTGTCCTTTGCCCATGAGCCGCCTATTGCAACTGCAAACAAAATGTGAAGATTTGAAATAATCGCCCAACCGATATTTTCAAATATCGCACCAAGAGTTGCAATAAAAGAAATATCAGGTGCGGACATAGAGATTAGTTTTCCGATACTTATCATAATACCTGCCGCAGGCATAACAGCAATAACCGCCATTAAAACCTTGCCGAGCTTTTGCAAAAAGTCAAATACTTTGTTATTATCACTTTTTTTCATTGGAGCCTCCATATATCATTATTATATTTTTTAATAGTTTCGTCTGATGAAAAATATCCCGAACAGCTTATGTTTATAAGCATTTTTCTTGCCCAGGCCTCTCTTTGTTCATAGTCCGAATATGCTCTTTCCCTCGTCTTTAAATAATCGTCAAAATCTGGAAGGGTCATAAACCAATCCTTGTTGATAAGCTCATTATGAAGTCGTGAAAGATTAGTTTCATTGCCCAGAGAGATTAACTGCTTGCTAACAATAAAATCAACTGCACGCTTGATTTTGGGATTATTTTCATAATATTCTCTTGCGTTATATGAATTATCTTTATACTTTTTAATAACTGTTTCGCTTGTATCTCCGAAGATATAAATGTTATCATCGCCGACAAGCTTGTGAATTTCAACATTTGCTCCGTCTTCAGTTCCTAAAATAACTGCACCGTTTAAGATGAATTTCATATTACTTGTTCCGCTTGCTTCCTTTGATGCTAATGAAATCTGCTCCGATATGTCGCAGGCAGGAATTAATTTTTCGGCATAGGTCACATTGTAGTTTTCGACCATAACAACTTTCAAGTGCGGCGAAACTTCAGGGTCATTTTCAACTAATTGCTGCAAGCATAAGATAAGATGAATTATATCTTTTGCAATTGTGTAGGCAGGTGCGGCTTTTGCTCCGAAGATTGCAGTTATCGGTCGCTTTGGGAGATTTCCTGATTTAATTTCCAAATATTTATCAATTAAATAAAGGGCGTTCATTTGCTGACGCTTATATTCATGCAGTCGCTTGATTTGCATATCGAAAATAGAGTCAGGCGAAATTTCTATGCCTTTGTTTTTGAGAATATAGTCTCTTAAGACTGATTTATTCTGTTGTTTTATATCAATCAGTCTTTTTAAAACTTCTTTGTCATTTTCAAACTTTTTAAGCTGTGAGAGTTCAAGCGAATTAGTTTTAAAACCATCTCCGATAAGCTCGGTAATGAGAGACGAAAGTTCAGGGTTACAATGCAACAACCATCTCCTGAAGGTTATTCCGTTTGTTTTGTTGTTGAATTTGTCAGGGTAGAGCTTATAAAAGTTGTTAAGCTCGGAATGTTTTAGAATTTCTGTGTGCAACTCGGCAACTCCGTTGATGCTGAAACCGCAATGAATATCAAGATGTGCCATATGCACTCTTTCATCCTTATCTATTATATATACCGACTCATCATCAAACTTTCTCCTGACCTTGTTATCTATAATCTCAATAATAGGAACAAGGTTTGGAACAATTTTTTCAAGATATTCCATCGGCCATTTTTCAAGAGCCTCTGCAAGTATAGTGTGATTTGTGTATGCACAGGTTTTTGAAACAGTTTTTATTGCGTCATTTATCGGAATGCCTTTTAAGGTTAAGAGTCGTATGAGTTCAGGTATAATCAAAGTGGGGTGGGTGTCATTTATTTGAATTACCGCATAATCATAAAGGTCATAAAGATTTGAGCCTTTCTTTTCGCACTCGTCCAAAATATACTGTGCCGCATTGCTCACCATAAAATATTGCTGATAAACCCTCAAACGCTTTCCGTCCTCGTCGCTGTCATCAGGGTAGAGGAAAAGAGTGAGATTTTTTTTGATATCGGTTTTGTCAAAGGATATTCCGTCTTTAACAATTGATTCATCAATTGTTTCGATATCAAAAAGATGCAAAGTATTTGAAAAATTGGAATCACCAATAATATTAATGTCATAGAGCCTTGATTTAACAGTCAAATCTTTAAAATTAACCTCATATGATACATCTGTTTTTTTTAAAAAATCAAACTCGCCTATCCATTCATTTGGCTCTTCTGTTTGAAAATTATCTTTAAAAATTTGCCTGAAAAGACCATAGTGATAGTTAAGACCAATTCCGTCGCCATTTAGGTTAAGGGCAGCAACAGAGTCTAAAAAACAAGCCGCCAATCTTCCAAGACCGCCATTTCCCAAAGAGGGCTCATTTTCAATTTCCTCAATATTAGATAAATCTTTTCCGTTTTCAGATAAAATCTTTTTAACCTCGTCATAAATTCCAAGATTAATAAGATTTGAGCCCAATAGCTTTCCTATAAGAAATTCTGCACAGATATAGTATAGCTTCTTTTTTGTTTCTTTCTTTTGGGTGGATTTTGTAAGCTCATTTATTGTTTTTGATAATCCGATAAATATTTCTTCATCAGTGCAGTCGCAAATAGGTTTTTGGCAGTTTTTCATAATTTTGTCGGCTAAATTCATAAAAATCTCCATTCTGCCGCATATGGCAAATTAATATTCTTGTGAATATTATTTGCAGGAATTAGCATTTAATGCATTAAATATAACAAAAACAACAATGAGATTTACATAACACAGTTTACACATCTGTTACAACATTATGACTATTCACATTGTCCACATACTTTTCCTCAAAATAATTGGAAAAAAGAGTAAAAAAATAGGTTAATCCACGCACTTTTAAACAGGTGTGGATAACTTTTTAGGGTTATCCACATTTTTGCAGGTTAACATAATAAAAAAATTCCCCCATTTTATGGGGGAAAAATTCATAAAAAATAACTTAAATTTTTCTTTTTGTTGAGTAGTTTGAAACACTCAAAACAAGTCCAATTGCAATCAGATTTGTTAAGAGTGAAGTTCCGCCATAGCTGAAAAATGGAAGAGGTATACCTGTCACAGGTGTCAAGCCAATACACATACCAATATTTTCAACTGAGTGGAAAATAAACATTGCACTCACTCCGATAGCAATATATCTTCCGAAGAGAGTTCTTGAGTTCATCGCAATCTTAATGCATCGCCAGATGATGACAGAAAGGAAGATGACAACCAATGCCGCACCGATAAACCCAAGTTCCTCGGAAATGACGCTGAAGATAAAGTCTGTGTGCTTTGTTGGGAGAAAACCAAGCTGATTTTGAGTTCCGTTTAAATATCCTTTTCCAAAAAATCCGCCTGAACCTACTGCAATTTTTGATTGAATGACATTATAACCACTGCCGAGCTTGTCAAGCTCAGGGTTTAGGAAAACCAAAATACGATGCTTTTGATAATCGGATAAAAGGAAAAAGTAAACTAAAGAAAGAGAAATAACTCCTGCTGATATTGCATAAAGTATATATTTTCTTCCTATTCCTGCGGTGAACACCATAACAATAAATATAAATATAAATACCATTGTACTTCCTAAATCAGGCTGAAGCATTATCAAAAAAGCAGGAATGCCAAGGTGCAAAAGTAAAAATAACAAGGTTTTTGGCTCATTAATTTTATCCGTAACTTTTGAAAGATGAAATGAAAAAGTCAAAATAAATCCTATTTTTGCAATTTCAGATGGCTGAATTCCAATGGGTCCCAGTCTAATCCAGCTTTGAGCACCCCAATCTCCAGCCGTACCAATAATTTTTACGAGTATTAATAGGAATATACATATCACGGCGATAGGCTTTAGTAAAACTTCAAATTGTTCGTAATCAAACAGAGCCAGAAGAGTCATAATACCAAGTCCCAAAACCAATGCACCTGATTGAATTATTGTGTTTGAGTATGTTCCAAAAGAATGGGTCGCGCTATATATGGCAATAATTCCATACAAAGCGGATAAAACAACAAACAATACTAACACTTTGTCAATGTTTGCAAACTTCTTTAGCTTCATAATTGCTCCTTAAAATTTCATTTTTTTCCATTATACTATAATTTATCTCTGATTTCAATTAATTTATGTAAATTTTATTTTTAAATTTTTTCTCCAAGCCATTGAAAAAGCAGGGTTTTTATTGTATAATAAAGGAAAAAAATCAGGGGATTTTTACATATGAAAAAGCTTTTGTTAGTATGCATAATTTTTATTTTGAACATATCAGCGGTATTTGCGGAAGGCATAAATAAAAAAACTACCGTTGAGGTAGATGTTTATATCGGAGAAATTGAGAGTTTTAAGCCTGCAACAGCGCAGATGGTGTTGTATAATAAATATTTTGAACAGGTTGGATTGTCGAGTATTGAAATCAATGCAACAGATGTGACAAGGACACTGGTTTTTGAGGTAGGGGAATATGAAGACGGTGAGGCATTTTATCTCTCTTGCCTAAATGATGCAGATTGTATCCGATATGTTGATGAGTATTATGGAGTTAATTCAAAAATATTGTTAAAAACATATTGCG
>JAZNGS010000062.1:0-3732 GCA_045576555.1 Clostridia bacterium
TAAAGAGGACGCGCCTATAGTTTTGGAGGTTAAAAACTTAAACCGAGGAAACGAAATCAAAAATGTCAGCTTTAATTTAAGAAAAGGGGAAATCCTTGGATTTTCAGGACTTATGGGTTCAGGAAGAACAGAGGTTGCAAGAGCAATTTATGGCGCTGATGAGTATGAATCAGGCGAAGTTTTTGTAAATGGGAAAAAAGTTGATATAAAAACTCCTCACGAGGCTGTTGAGAATGGTATCTGTTATTTGTCGGAGGACAGAAAAAGATATGGATTGATGCTTGATAAGTCTATAGCAGAAAATTCTGTATTGAGCTCACTTGATGATTATATTAATATGGGTTGGATAAACGATGCTAAAATTGACAAGGCAGCAACCGAGGCAAACGAAAAATTAAAAACAAAAACACCATCAATCAAGCAACTTTTGAAAAATCTTTCAGGCGGAAATCAGCAAAAGGTTATAATTGCCCGTTGGTTATTGCGTGACTCCGACATATTCATCTTTGATGAGCCAACAAGAGGTATAGACATTGGTGCAAAGAGTGAAATGTATGCACTGATGGAGGATTTGGCAAGTAAAGGAAAATCAATCATAATGATATCATCGGAACTTTCCGAAATACAAAGATTAAGCGACAGAGTCGTTGTTATGTGTGAGGGAAGAATTACAGGTGAACTTGATATTAAGGATGCAACGCAAGAGAAAATTATGCAGTATGCAACCATGAGAGGAGAAGAAAGATGAAATTAAAAAAGGGTCTAAAAGGAAGTATAGGTCAGAATATAATAACAGTTGCAGCATTAGCTGTATTGGTTATTATATTCGTAGCACTAAATCCTAACTTTATCAGTAAATATAACATAGTAAGTATGGCACAGTCACTTGCTCCATACGCAATTATGGCACTTGGCGTAACCTTTGTTATAGCAACAGGTGGAATTGACCTTTCGATAGGTACAGTTTGTATCGCTGCAGCAGTTGTTGCAGGTAAACTTTATATGGAGGGAATGCCGTTGTGGGCAACCATTCCTGTTATGATAGGAATTGGAACATTGTTTGGTCTTATAAACGGATTGTTGATTGCGAAATTAAAAATCCCTGCATTTATTGCAACACTTGGAACAATGATGTTCTCAAGAGGATTGAGTGCATTGATTGTATCAATTCCAAACATATTCTATCCGAACGGAACATGGTTTAATATGTGGTTCTCAAATGCAAACGGAGTTCCTACAGGTCTTTTGTGGGTAATATTGATTGCTTTGGTTTGTGGATATCTTATGTATAAATGTAAAATCGGAAGATACATCTTGTCAATCGGAAGTAATGAAGAAGCAACAAGACTTTCTGGAATAAACACAGATAAATATAAGATTATAGCATATGTATTCAGCGGAATTGGTGCAGGTATTGCGGCTATATTCTGGGCATCATCATTTGCAACTGTTGCGGCTGCAACAGGAAACGGAATGGAACTTGATGCTATTGCGGGAGTATATATCGGCGGAACAAGTGCGGCAGGTGGTGTTGCCTCTGTTGCAGGCTCTGTAATCGGTTCAATTATGCTTGTTGTAATAAGAAGTGGATTGAATTTTGTTCTTGCAAGATTTAATCTTAACTTGAACTCAACTTATGTTACATATGTTTTGACAGGTATTATAGTTGTTGTTGCAGTTTTGATGGATGTTATCAAGAACAAAAATGCAAACAAAGTAAAATAATGTAAATAAGGCGAAAGCCTAAAAATATAAGGAGATGAAAAATATGAAAAAAGTATTATCATTGGTAACAGCGGTGGTTATGAGTGTGGGATTGTTAGCAGGATGCGGTGGCGGAACTGATAAGAAGACAGTTGCAGTTATCGCTAAAGGTGAATCACATGCATTCTGGCAATCAGTTAAAGCTGGTGCAGAAGCAGCAGGTGAAAAGTATGGCTACAACATAACATTCAGAGGTCCTGCAAGTGAATCTGCAAAGGACTTGCCATCACAAAAGGAAATGGTGCAGACAGCTCTTTCAAACAATGCATCAGCAATCGTATTGGGAACAATTGGTGAAGGTTTTGTGGATATGTTAACACAAGCATTTGATACAAAAATTCCTGTTGTTCAATTCGATAGCGGAATTTGGGCAAATGATATCAAAGCTCTTGATGATGCAGGCAAAAACCCAATTCAATCTTCAGTTGCAACAAGTAACTATTTGGCTTCTAACATAGTTGCTGAAAATTTCTTTGAAGCAATCAAGGCAGATATTGCAGCAGCTGATGAATATATGGTTGGTGTAATTCAACATGACGAAACTCAAACAGGTATTGACAGAGCTGCAGGTTTTGTTGATAAGTTTAAAGAACTTGCTGATGCAGATGAATCAACAAAAGGAAAGTATACTGTAGTTAAAGAAGTTAAGCCTGGTGATGCAGATAACGCATACAAAGCAGCTCTTGAAGCTCTTTCAGAAAAGGGTGCAGATGCAATCTTTATGACAAACGAAGGCGTTGTTAAGCAAGTTTATGATGCAATTGCTGCAGCAGGAACAAAGTATGATGCAATTAAGTTTGCAGGTTACGATGCTGGAACAAAGCAAATTGAATGGATGAAGAAGACAACAGGTCCAAAGCTAATCGGTGCAGTTGCACAGGATTCATTCCAGATTGGTTATCAGGCTGTTGAGCAGGCAATCTTTGCTATAGAAGGTAAAGAAGTTACAGCAGATGTTGCTATATCAGGTGCTTGGTGGGATGCAACAAATGTTGATGAAATGATTCAAAACAACCTTGTTTATGAAGGATAATTAAATCGAAAAAAAGATTGGGCAATACGCCCAATCTTTTTTTGCTTTTGGCATAAAATATTACAAAAAACACTTGACAATTTTGTAAATAAAGTATAAAATATTAATGTATGCTTTATATTTCTTTAAACTATTAATCCGGATTTGCTGAAGTAGCAGGATTAATATGTTTTATATATATTTTTTAATTATAAATAGAACATAACAGTTCGTATTTCAGCATCTCCGTGAATGAATTAAAATTTAAATTTTATGATTTTGGAGGTGGCTAAAATAGATACGATGAAAATAGTATTGATTATTGTGGCTGTAGTGTTTGCTCTTATGAACATTGTTTCGTTCATAATGGGTGTTACATACAGAAAAAAAGTTGCAGAAAAGGCGTTTGGCTCGGCAGAGGAAAAAGCAAAATCTATTGTTGAGAATGCTGCGAAAGAAGCAAAAGCAAAGCAAAGAGAAATTTTGTTAGAAGGTAAAGAGCAGAGTCAAAAAATCAGAACTGAAGCTGAAAATGAAATTAAAGAAAGAAGAAAAGAACTCAATAATCAGGAAAAAAGATTAAATCAAAAAGAAGAAAATTTGGACAGAAAGACTGACCTTTTGGAGAAAAAAGATCAGGTGCTAAATCAAAAGATAAAGGAATTTGAGCAAAAAGAAGAAGAAATCAAGGCAATAAAGCAACAGCAATTGGAAAACCTTGAAAAAATCTCAGGTATGACCAGAGAGGAAGCCAAGGAAGCAATTATTTCAGATATTGAACAACAGACAAGGCATGAAGTCGCAATTATGGTTAAAGAAATTGAGCAACAGGCAAAGGAAAATGCTGACAGAAATGCCAAGAACATTATTGCATCTTCAATACAGAAGGTTGCAGCAGACCATGTTGCAGAAACCACAGTTTCAGTGGTAGAATTGCCATCTGATGAAATGAAGGG
>JAZNGS010000063.1:0-2374 GCA_045576555.1 Clostridia bacterium
GTTCCCGGTACCCACAATGCACAATAGCCTTGCATTCTCTTATAACGGATTAAAATATCCTGCAAGGTTTCGTCAAGAGCGTGGCCCATATGAAGTTGACCTGTTACATTCGGAGGAGGGATTACGATTGTAAATGGCTCCTTGTTTTCGTCAGGCTCTGCATGGAAATATTTATTATCCATCCAGAATTTATACAATCTGTCCTCAACTTGCGCAGGGTCATATTGTTTAGCAATATTTTTGCTGTCTTCCATTTTTATCTTCCTTTCGGGTTATATTAAGTTCAATTTATCATCTAACACCTAATTATCTCATTTTTCCTTATATTTGTCAAGTGAAAGAGTGCATATTTTATCTTAAATTAGCATTTTATTCCGCAAAAATAACAATTTGATTAAAAATCTGATAAATCTATTGGCAAATAAGAGTGTTTTGTGATATAATAAAATCGTATAGGTATAAATAAATAACAGAGAGGTTGTTTTTAAAAATGGCTAACAAAAAGAGAAAAACATCGGCTGTTTCCAATAAGAGAAAGAGAAGCAAGAAAGAGCCGCTTCATTATTCGGTACATATTGTTGTTTTAAGTCTTTGTGCGATTTTATTAGGTATTTTTCTTTATGCAAATCCAACAGGGATTTTGACAGTTATAATTAAGAGAATTTTATTGTCGTTGTTTTCTGTGAGTGCGTATTTAATTCCTCCGATTTTAGCAGGATTAGCTATATATATCGGAAACAGGAAGAAGACGGACAAGCTTACAATAAAGATTGTGTTATCACTTGTCGGATGCGTTATTTTGAGTGCATTATATCACATTATTTTTGAGGGTGAGCTTGCATATAACGAATTGATTGATTATGGCAATTTATGCATTGGCGGAGGCTTGTTCGGCGGTTTAATCGGAAATGTTTTGTATTCGCTTATCGGCAAGGTGGCATCAATAATTATCCTTATTTTTGCACTTATTTCCGTTATAAGCGTTTTAATAAAGGTTTCGATTTTCACAATGATTGCAACCTTTATAGACGGACTCTTTAAATTGCGAGATGAGATTGACGAGGTTGATTATCAGGGCTCGCAGAACAAAGGAAAAAAAGCTGCAGATAAAGTAATAAAGAGTGTTGAAAACAAAAAGAACATTGATTTTGAAATAAACGAAGAAAAGGCAACAAAAGAGAAAAAACCTTTAGTTTCTAAAATAGAGGGTGTAATATTTAATCCTGACCTGCCAATTGATGAGGACGAGGAAGAGGTTGAGGATATTACCATCGGTGCATCATTAGATGATGTCAAGGAAGAAATTGAGGAGCCGGAAGTAAAAGGGACAGGCAATAAAAGAGCCCAGAGGGTTGATGCCATAACCAAAGAGGAAAAGACACAGATTAATGAAGAAATAGACGATGCTATCGAAAAGGTTAAGGTGAAATATATTTATCCTCCGATTGACCTTTTATCAAAGCCAAAAGCAGCATCGGCAGACAAACGCAGAGAAATGCAGGAAACTGCAAACAAATTGATGGAAATTCTTAAGAATTTCGGTGTTGAGGCTAAACTTTTGCAGGTTACTCAAGGTCCGTCTGTCACAAGATATGAAATTCAACCTCAAACAGGCGTGAAATTATCAAAAATAACAGGTCTTGCAGAGGATATTGCACTAAATCTTGCAGTGCCGACAGTTTTGGTTGCGGCGGTGCCGGGTAAGGCGGCGGTTGGTATTGAAGTTCCGAACACAAGTGTTAACACAGTTTCAGTGAGAGAACTGATTGAAAGCACAAAATTCAAAGATGCTTCATCAAAACTTGCAGTTGCGCTTGGTAAGGACATTGGCGGAAATGTTGTTGTGGGTGATATTGCAAAGATGCCTCATGTCTTGATTGCAGGTTCGACAGGTTCAGGTAAGTCTGTTTGTATAAATACAATTATTACAAGTATTTTGTATAAGGCAAGTCCTGATGAGGTTAAACTGATAATGGTTGACCCAAAGGTTGTTGAGCTTGGGGTTTATAATGGTATTCCGCATTTGATGATTCCTGTTGTGACAGACCCTAAAAGAGCCGCAGGTGCGCTTAACTGGGCAGTTGGCGAAATGATGAGAAGATATGCGCTCTTTGCCGACAGCGGAACAAGAAATTTAAATGGCTATAATGAATATATGGTAAAATCAGGGTATGAAAAATTACCACAGATTGTCATTATAATAGACGAGCTTGCAGATTTGATGATGGTAGCAGCAAAAGAGGTTGAAGACTATATCTGCCGACTTGCTCAACTTGCAAGAGCTGCAGGTATTCACTTGATTATCGCAACACAAAGACCATCGGTTGATGTTATCACAGGTCTTATAAAGGCTAATGTTCCGTCAAGAATTGCT
>JAZNGS010000064.1:0-5162 GCA_045576555.1 Clostridia bacterium
TATTGAACTTTCAGAAATTTCAATTCCGTTTTCTATAGCATATACCGCACAAGCTCTATACATCGCACCTGTATCAACATACACTATTCCCAATCTCTTTGCGACCTCTTTTGATATTGAGCTTTTTCCTGCTCCTGCAGGTCCGTCTATTGCAACTTTAATTTTTTTCATTATAACACCTCTTTTAAAATAATTTCTTACTATCTAAAAGCAAGGTAACAGGTCCGTCATTCAACAGATTTACCTTCATATCTGCGGCAAATTTTCCAGTCTGAATTTTAATTCCACAATCTCTGAAATATTCGCAGGTTTTTTCATATAATTCATTTGCCATTTTAGGCTCTCCGGCAGTATCAAAGCTTGGGCGTCTGCCTTTTCTGCAGTCGCCATAAAGAGTGAACTGCGAAACAACAAGCAATTCTCCGCCAATATCATTTATTGATAAATTCATTTTTTCATTTTCGTCTTCAAAGACTCTTAAATTAATAATTTTATCGGCAATATACTTCATATCAGTCTCATTATCCTCTTGTCCGACTCCTAACAAAACTAAAAAGCCTTGTCCAATTTTTCCTATAATTTCATTATCAACCTCTACAGATGCATTTAGCACCCTCTGTACTACCGCTCTCATATTTTTACACAAACAGCTCAAATTTCCTCGCTGTTTAACTCCTCCCACAATTCATATAATTCCTCTAACTTTTTGTTCAACTCATCAGCCTGTTTTGATAGTTCAAATGCCTTTTCAAAATCTGATGCAATTTTTGGATCTTGAAGTTCTGAAGAAACTTGTTTAATTTCTTCTTCAATTTCTGCAATTTCATTTTCACATCTTGTGATTTTTGTCTGCCTTTTTCTTTTTAGTGATTCAAGCCTTTTCTGCTCCTGGTAGTCCAATTTAGATACTGAAACCTGTTTTTCAACCACATCTTTTTCCATTGGCATATGTTTTGAAAGAAAATAATCATAATTTCCATCATAACAAATTAATGTGCCATTATCCATATAATATATCTTATCAGCTAATTTGTTTATAAAATATCTATCATGAGAAACAATGAGCATTGTTCCATTATATTCGGATAATGCTTTTTCCAAAGCCTCTTTGGATTGTATATCCATATGGTTCGTAGGCTCGTCCATAATCAAAAAATTGACCTTTTTTAAAAGCAGTTTTGATAACTCAACTCTTGCTCTTTCTCCACCTGAAAGTTTGGAAATATCCTTAAAAACATCTTCTCCCCTAAAGAGAAAAACTGCAAGAGCGTTTCTGATTTGTGTTTGAGTGAGATTTGGGTATTCATCCCATAACTCATCAAGCACAGTATTATTCATATTAAGACTTTCTTGTATCTGGTCATAATATCCTAAAAATGTATTTGAACCAATCGCATAAGACCCTTTATCAGCATCATACAAACCTGTAAATATTTTTAAAAGAGTTGTCTTTCCGCATCCGTTAGGTCCAAGCAAAAACACCTTTTCTCCTCTTTTAATAAGCATATCACAATCTTTTAAAATAGGTTTGTTATCAAAACTTTTTGATAAATTTTCAGCGATTAGTGAAATATCGCCTCCACCCGGCACTGCTTCAAAAGTAAATGCAGTTTCTGCTAAAGTTTCCTCCGGTTTTACCAATTCTTCTTTTAGTTTATCAATAACTTTTTGTTTACTTTCTGCAGTCTTGATATTTTTTTCTCTGTTCCAGCGCCTTTGCTGTTCAACAATGCCTTCTAACCTTTCAATTTCCTTTGTTGTATTCTGGTATTTTCTTTGTTCTGTCAGCTTTTCTATTTCTCTTTGTTTTATATAAAAGCTATAATTTCCATTTTGGGAATATAACTTTCCATTTTCAATTTCAAAAGTTCTATTTGTTACCCTATCCAAAAAATATCTGTCGTGAGATATTATTAAAACTGCACCCTTGAAATTCTTTAAATAATCTTCAAGCCACTCAACCGATTGAATGTCGAGGTGGTTTGTTGGCTCATCAAGAAGTAATAAGTTGGAGTTTGACAATAAAATTTTTGTTAGAGATACTCTTGTTTTTTGTCCACCTGATAATGCAGATACCTGCATATCAAATTCTTCTTCCGAAAAACCAAGACCTAATAAGGCAGATTTCACACGATTTTTATAATAAAACCCACCCATATCACTATATTTTTCAGATAACTCGTTTTGTCTGTTGACTAATTTTGTGACATCACCGTTGGAAATTTCAATATCTCCCTGAATTTCCTCAAGTTTTTTTTCAATGTCAATTATATCTTGAAACACACTCAAAGTCTCTTCAAGAACAGTTTTTTCTGATTGGTTACAGGCATACTGGTCAAGATATCCTATTTTTAAATCTTTGCTCCTATATAATTCTCCGTTATCATAACCTTGCTCACCTGTCAATATTTTAAAAAGTGTTGATTTTCCAGCACCATTTATTCCGACAAGCCCAATTTTATCTTCACTGTCTACATTAAAGCTAACATTATTGAGTAGTGTAAAATCTCCAAAGCTTTTACTTAAATCTTTTGCATTAAGAAGTATCATATTTTCCTCTTTTTATATTTTTGTATTAATCATCGAATTCAAATAATCATTAACAATACTGCTTCCGTAATAGACATCAGGACACCATTTTCCGCCAAGTTGCTCAACAGTTTTTATTGTCCCTGCCCATGATAATGATTTTACAGATTTATACCTTCCGTGAGGTTCGCCCACAGGCTCTAACCCTAAATATGCAGACATATGATTAAAGTGTCCTCTTACACCATCATCAGGTGTTGCAAAATCCTCGTGATCCTCTGTTTCATCACCAATAGCACCATATTTTTTTATCCCTGCCCAATTATTTTGTTCAGGCAAAACTCTGCCGCCATATTTTCCATAGCCTGTTTCTTTTGCGGCCTGTGCATACAACACATCGGCTCTTATTCCTGTTAACTCTCCATATTTCCAATAAAGTTCAGCAACCTCTATAAACCTTTCGTGTGCACCCTTATTTTTTGCCCACTTAATAGCTTGCTCAAGAGTGGCTTCTGAATCATCAACAATAAGAGTGGTTGTTGTGAAAACAGGCTCTTTTGGTTCTTCTTCATCTTCTTCTTTTTCTTCATTTGGATCAGGTCTGATTTCCTCTTCAGGCGGTTCAGTGTTATAGACCCTATATAACATAGCACAAGCCTCTGCACGAGTTAATTTATCTTTAGGATATATTTTTCCGTCAGAACCTGTTATAAATCCCGCCTCATAACCTACAACAATGTATTTAAAATACTGCTCGTCTATATCCGAATAATCCGAAAATTTAGCAGCAAATTCTGATTGTTTACTGGGATTTTTTTCGCCATAATCAGAAATTTTTACGCACATAGCCAAAAACTCTTCTCTATTGACCTCTTCTGCAGGAAAAAATCTATATGAATCTTCAATAACATAATCGTGATATGCAGTTATGTAATTATACGACCATCTGTCTTCTTTTACATCTTCATATACCGGCAGTCCTTTTTGAGGAATTTTCACGCCAAGAGTATTCAAAATCATTTTTACCATTTGTTCTCTTGTCAAGTGATTGTCAGGAAGTAAATCGCCATTTTCATCACCCGAAATTATTCCCTGCCCAATACAAAAAGAAAGATATTTATCCGCCCATCCATTATATGCACTCACAGACGAACTTAATAAAATAACAGGCAATATAAGCAAAAATACCTTTTTTACTATGTATTTCATAAGTTTTCTCCTTTTATATTTTATATGCCTTTTCGGTAGGAATTGCAAATAATATTCCGTTTGCATCAGAATTTATGCCAAATTCTTTATTTACTTCTTCAATAATCTGCTTACTTGTCTTTTGTGGAGCAAGAATACAGAGGATTTCTCGTTCGCCATCAATCCTGGCATTTCCGAGTTCTACAAATTGTTCAACATCTGCTAATCGGCCTTTGATTACAGTTCCACCTGTTGCACCTGATTTTCTTGCAATCTGCATTACATCATTGGAATAACCTTCATTAACTGATATAACAATTAAGTTGTTGTGATGTTCGTTTTTCATAGCTCCATCTCCTTTTTCTGCCTTTTCATCATTATTGAAATTCAGCACTTCTGTCAAAATTCTGCTAGCAGCACAAACCTCAAGAATTATCATAAGTCCACCATATTTTGAATGGCTTGCAAATAATGTTCCGAAGTTTGTCATCATATTCTCAACTACACTCTTATCTCCAAGACTTATAATTACATCCTTGTCATTTGTTCCAAGCCCGAATATATCCATCATTTCTGTTGGTGCTGTGCCAAAGCCAACAGATTGAAAATTCATTTTTATGTTAATATTTTCTAAATGTTTAATAAGCTTTTTTCCCTTATCCCGCTCAACTATCGACAAAAGAACCATAGGTCGTTTACTCATATGATATTTCCTCCTCATCAAAGAATATAACATCATCCTCAATCATACTGATTTCAGTATGTAGCTTTTTGAGCATTTTTGCACGGTTTCTTATCTCGTATAATCCGAGAATCTGAATAGTGATAAGCGGTGTCATAGCTATCATAGCCACTATTCCAAAGGCACTTGTCAAAACATTTCCACCAACCGCCTCGCAAGCACCCATTGCAAATGGTAACATAAATGTTGATGTCATTGGACCGCTGGCAACACCACCAGAGTCAAATGCTATTCCTGTATAAATATTTGGTACAAAAAAACTTATAAGAAGCGATATTGCATACCCAAAAATCAGAAATGGCATTATAGGTATGCCTGTAAGAACTCTTAACATTGAAATACCAACAGATATGGAAACACCAACAGAAAGAGCAACAGCAACCGATTTTTGAGATATAGCACCGTTTGTTATTTCGCTCACCTGTCTTTTAAGAGAGTGAACTGCAGGCTCTGCAGATACAACAAAGTATCCCATTAACATTCCTATCGGTATAAGCATATTTCGAAAAGAGCTTCCGGCAATCTTTGCGCCAATAAGTCTGCCTGCCGGCATAAATCCAACATTAGCTCCTGCCAGGAACAAAACTAATCCTATACATGTATATACAAATCCAACAGACATTTTAAGGATATTGTGTATATGAAATCTTTTGGTAATAAGCTGAAAAATAATAAAAAGAAAAACAATGGGCAAAAAAGCAAT
>JAZNGS010000065.1:0-2256 GCA_045576555.1 Clostridia bacterium
ATTTTGAGGTTTTGTGCGATTAAGGCTCTTTCTTGTGTCAATATATCTGTTATATGCGTCCTCGTGAATTTTATCTTCAAAAGTAATATCGTCAATAGTTGTTAAGAATGTTGTATGACGACAATGGTCTGACCAATATGTGTCAATCATTCTGATTTCTGTGATAGTCGGATTTCTATCCTCACCCTTAAAATAGTCACGGCAGAACTTGATATCGTCAAAGTCCATAGCCAATGCCAATTTTTCCAAAAGTGCCTTTAATCCGTTATCGTCAAGGTCGATAAATCCGTCTATTGTTTCAACCTCTGTAGGAATGTCATAAGGAATATCAAGTGTATCAAACTTTTCTAGTGTCGCAAGTCTTGATTCAACAGGGTTGATTACATATTTTTGGATTTTTTGAATTTCATCATCTGTTAATTTGCCGAAAAGCATATAAACTCTTGCAGTTTTAACTGTTGGTCTTTCCTGTCTTGACATAATCTGAATACACTGTGCCGCAGAGTCTGCTCTTTGGTCATACTGTCCGGGAAGATACTCAACTGCAAAAATATATGCATTCTCGTTTGGCAATTCATCATAAATCACATCTGTCTGCGGCTCTGAAAAAACTGTCTTTTTACTTTTTTCAAATAGTTCAGCCTCAATATTTTCAACATCGTAGCGATTAAAAAGTCTTATTTTTTCAAGTGATTTAATGCACAAAAGATTATTAATTTCTGCACACAAGGATGATGCTTCATTTGCTAATCCGTCCTTTTTTTCAACAAATATTCTGTAAACCATATGCCATATCCTTTCTTATTTGCTTGCCTTAATTGCCAATGCTTTTTTTCCGATGTCCTTGCGGTAGAAAGCATTGTCAAAATGTACTTTTTCAACCGCTTTATATGCGTCTTCAATAGCATCTTCAAGTGTATCGGCTGTTGCAGTTACTCCTAAAACTCTTCCGCCGCTTGTGACAACCTTGCCATCCTCAAGCTTTGTTCCTGCGTGGAAAACTACTGCATTGTCTGCTAACTCTCCTTGGGTTATTTCAAAGCCCTTGTCATAGCTTTGCGGATAGCCTTTTGACGCCATAACAATGCAACAAGCACTACCATTTGAAAATTCTACATTTATATCAGATAGTCTTTCTTCCTCAACTGCCATCATAACCTCTAACAAATCTGTTTTTAACAAAGGCAATACAACTTGAGTTTCAGGATCGCCGAATCGGCAGTTATATTCAATCACTTTAGGTCCGTTTGGAGTTAACATCAAGCCGAAGTATAAGCAACCTTTGAATGTTCTCCCCTCTTTATTCATCGCATCAATTGTAGGCAAGAAAATCTTTTCCATACATTCTTTTGCCACATCTTCTGTGTAGCAAGGGTTTGGTGCGATTGTTCCCATACCGCCTGTGTTTAAGCCCTCGTCATTATCGTGGGCTCTCTTGTGGTCCATTGAAGAAACCATTGGAACAACAGTTTTTCCGTCTGTGAAGCACAAAACTGAAACTTCAGGACCTGTTAAAAATTCTTCAACAACAATATTATTTCCGCTTTCACCAAAGATTTTATCATTCATAATCGAATTGATACCATCTTTTGCAGTTTCAAAGTCAGGACAGATTATAACACCCTTACCAAGCGCCAACCCGTCAGCCTTTATAACTGTCGGATATGTTGTGTTTTTGAGATATTCCAATGCTTTTTCAGGTTCCGAAAAAACTTCATAGCCTGCAGTTGGAATATTATATTTTTTCATTAGATTTTTAGAAAAAACTTTACTTCCCTCAATTATAGCAGCCTTTTTGTCAGGGCCAAAGCACCCAACTCCGATTTCGTGCAATGCGTCAACCGCACCGAGCACCAATGGGTCATCAGGAGCTACTACCGCAAAATCAATTTTATTAACTTTTGCAAAATTCTTTATAGCATCAATGTCCTTTGCGCCGATATCCACACACTCTGCATCAAAGCTGATACCACCGTTGCCAGGTAATGCGTAGATTTTTTCTACCTTTGGACTTTCTTTTAGTTTTTTGATAATAGCGTGCTCTCTTCCGCCGCCGCCGACTACCATAATTTTCATATTTCAGTTTCCTTTCTCTTATTGTATATTAGTGATGGAAAAGACGCATTCCTGTCATACACATAGATATTCCGTATTTGTTACATGCTTCAATTACATTGTCATCTCTGATTGAGCCACCTGGCTGTGCAATATACTTAACACCGCTCTTTCTTGCTCTTTCGATGTTATCACCAAATG
>JAZNGS010000066.1:0-5980 GCA_045576555.1 Clostridia bacterium
TTGAACAGGCAGCTTAAAATATTCTTTTTTGTGTCTACAAAGTATTGACTACTTCAACAAAGTAGGTGCTTTTTAATTATTTTGTTTTTACACTGACAAGTCTTATTACAACATCATCGGAAGCATTTTTATCGGAATAAAGAGTGATAGACGAAACATTGCTCTTTGCAAGCTCATTTACAGACATAGTCTTATAAGCTGTAGAATTAGTTGTATTTACAATCTCCACATTGTCGTCCATTTTGTAAATAACGGAATTAACCATAATTCTGCCTCCCTCAACTGCTCCCAAAGAATTTGAAGACGTAATCTTGTTGAGATTTTTTATGTCGGTTATTGTACCGTTTGAAACCTTGAATTTGACAGCTCCTGATACATTCACTTTAATATCGCTTTGATATTTTATAGTATTTGAGTCTTTAAATATTGTGTAAACCCCTGTTGAGCTTTCCATTCCCATTGACTCATAGTCTCTGACCATTCCGTATTCATATGAGGTTGGCAGGTCGCACACATACATAACCACAATATCTCCGAACGCATTTGCACTCACGGATGTAATAAGTTGCGATGAGCTTATGTTATTCGTTCCCAATGTGTCAAAATCCACTACTTCAACAGAAATATTACTGTCATCTTCATCGGAAAGTCTGTTGAATATGACTCCGTTTTTTAAGAAAGACTTTGAGCCTATTGTTCTCTTATTATAGTCAATATCCCCATAAATATTAGATGAGTTAGCTTTTGTCAGAGTAACATATCCATTTTCATATCCTATTTTAACCAATTCACCCTCGTAACCGCTATATGACTTTTGCACCTCATATTCATAAGTATTTCCGTCAGGCATAAATATACTTGCCATCATCTGACTTGAGCCTTGATTTTCACCTGATGTTGAGGTTTCCTTGTAGGTTTTCAAAAGAATACCGTAATCAAACGCAGTTGTTTCACTTAATTCAACTGCAAAGCATACCTCATCGTTTTCACCGAGCAACAAAGTCACTCTTTCACCAATCGCAAAACTCCCCTGCGATGCGTCAAGACTTGAGGTGTCTACTTTGGGATTAATGCTATATACATTTCCTCCAACATCTACACTCTCAACATAAGCCTTTGACGGCATTGCCTTGTTATAAATTCCTGATACCTTTTTATCATAAACATCCATTGTATTTGTCAGCTTATTATAGTAAACAACATCATTGACCTTGATGTCTTCAATACTTGCTGTCTTATTATCTTTATAAACTGTCAGGTCATCATAATCAATTTTGATACCCTCAAGATAATTATCTGCCGATGTGTAATTCTTTGTTGCACGAACAGGTGTAACTCCTGATGAACCATTGATGCCCATAAACATAACATTGTCCACCATTATTGCCATAGCCGCCCTTGTTACAGGGTCATTGACTCCAAAATTCATATTCTCTGCAATTTTCAAATCTTCTGCTTTATTTATGTAATTTGTCGGCCAGCTATATCCCACACTGTCCTCATTATATCCCAGAATTCTGCAAAGGATTGTTACAGCCTCTGCATATGTAATTATATTGTTTGGCTTAAAGGTTGCATCGGCATAGCCTTTTATAATGTTATTTGATGTGAGATAATTCACATAAGGAATACACCATTTTACTTTGTTTACATCATCATAAGGAGATGTATTTGAGATTGATTCTGCCTCTAGAGTTTTATCCATCATAGCCACAACAATTTTGCAAAACTCTGCCCTTGTGACATTGTTCCAAGGTCTATAGGTATTATCTTCATAACCATTTATGACCTTTGAATCACTCAATCTCATAACAGGGTAATAACATTCATAATTCACATTTAAGTCATTATATGAAGCAGAGTTTGCCGAAGTTGTCAAGCAAGAAAAAATGACAGACAGTATGCAAACAATGCTTATTATTCTTTTTAGTAGTTTCATTATTTGATTTCCTTTCTTTAATCTGCTCTTAATGCCTCAATCGGATTTAGATTTGCCGCCTTTTTGGCAGGTGCAATACCGAAGAAAACTCCGATTGCTGCCGAGAAACAAAACGATATTATAACCATATTCACTTGCACCGCAAATTCAATACCCAATAAAGTCTTAACAATAGGTCCAAGTCCAATGCCGACCAATATTCCTATTACCCCTCCGATTGCACTCAAGAAAACAGACTCAATCAAAAATTGCAAAAGAATATCTGTTGTTCTTGCACCGATTGCTTTACGAATACCAATTTCCCTTGTCCTCTCACTGACACTTACAGTCATAATGTTCATAACTCCGATACCACCAACAATAAGCGAAATTGCCGCAATTCCTGCAAGCATTGTTGTCATCATACCAAGAATTTCATTCATAACATCAATTATTGAAGCAACACTCATAACTGTAAATCCACTGTCAGTACCAAGCATTCTGGTTATAAATGCTTTTGTTAATGTCACTGCCATATCAACATCATCTTCTGTTCTTGCTTCAACATAATATGTTGAAATAGTTTTGTTTTTCAAAAACCTCATTGCTGTTGTGTATGGAATTGTAACCTTATTGTCCTGCGAATTTTCAGAGGAATCATCTGTTTCCTCATAAACTCCTATTATTTTAAACTGTTTACCATTTAATTTTATCGTTTCGCCTACAGGATTCATTCCACCGAACAGCTCATTTTGAATATATGTACCCACTACCGCAACATACGAACGATTATTGCAATCCGTGTCGGAAATAAATCTCCCGCTTATTAATTCAACATTTTTCACACTCTCATATTCTGCATTTGACGCATCAAGTGAAGTAGAAAAATTTTCATTCCCCATTTTTGCCTGTGCTCTTCCAGAGATATATGGCGAAATATTTGCAATATGTGTCGGATTGTCCAAAACAAACTCATATAAATCATCATAATCAACACTTCTTGTTGAGTTTCTTCTATTTATATTAACAGTGATAAGTCTTGTTCCCATTGCAGAAATTTCATCGGTTATCGCTTGAGTTGTGCCTCCACCGATACCAGTTAGGAGAATTACCGATCCAACACCGATTATAATACCAAGCATTGTAAGAGCCGAACGACCCTTATTTCCTAAAATACTTTTTACAGCCATTTTTATTGATTGATTAATCTTTGTAAAAAATCTCATAGACTCGCCTCTTTTCTGTCAGCTCTGTTGTCGACATCAGATGTAATGAGTCCGTCTTTTATGGTAACAATTCTTTCAGCCTGCTTTGCAATATTTAAATCGTGAGTTATAAGCACAATGGTATTACCTTCTGCATGAAGCTCATGAAGCATCTGCATTATTTCAATACCCGACTTTGAATCTAGCGCACCTGTTGGCTCATCGGCAAGAATAAGCAAAGGTTTTGATGAAAGTGCTCTTGCAACAGATACTCTTTGTTGCTGACCTCCTGAAAGTTCTGATGGTTTATGATTAATTTTATCCGAAAGCCCTACTCTTTTTAAAGCCTCCATAGCAAGCTTTGTTCTCTCGCCTTGAGAAATTCCACGATAAATCAGAGGTAATTCAACATTTTCAATAGCCGAAAGCTTTGACAGAAGATTATATTGTTGGAAAATAAAGCCTATTTTTTGATTTCTCAAATCTGCAAGTTCATTACTTTTCATTTTACTGACAGCAACTCCATCAATCCAACATTCACCGCCTGTCGGAACATCAAGACACCCTATCATATTCATAAGTGTTGACTTTCCTGAACCTGACGGACCAATTATTGCTACAAATTCGTGAGGTTTTATATGAAGGCTTACTCCATCTAAAGCATGAACATCAGCCTCACCCATATGATATATCTTTTTTATATTTTCAAGTCTTATCATATGCCATCTACCTCATACCGCCAGGCATTGCGCCTCCGCCTTGCATTCTCGCTCCGTCAGTTGGCATTCCTCCACCTTGCATACCTCCACGCATACCACTCATCATGCTCATAAAATCATTTGATGAAGTCTGTGTGACAACTCTATAAATCTCGTCTGATTCTTTTAGGCCACTCTTAATTTCTATATAATCCTCATCCGCAATACCTGTTTGGACTATTGCAACCACAAATCCTTCAGGCGCTTCCGGAAGCATACTTTTGCGTTTATCATTGCCTGATTTATTCCCTGGTCTTCCTCCCATTGTAGCCATAAAATCTTCTTCTGTTGCACCTCTTTGTCCTGTTTCGTCCTTTAAAAATACATAAGAAACGCCCATAATAGTCTTAACATCTTCAATAGGTGCCATTAAAACATTTTCTGCCGACTCAATAATGATGCTTGCATCAACATTCATACTTGGCCTTAAATTTCCCGGTTCGTCAATAACAACCTCTGCTGTGTATGTAGTAACACCATTCGTCGCAGTACCCTCGACAGATATGCTTGTGATTTTGCCTACAAATCGTTCACCTGGTAATGCATCACAGGTAATATCAACTGCTTGTTCTTCGTGAACTGTGCTAATATCCAGCTCATCAATTTCAAGACTAAATTTCAGCTTTGAAATGTCGGCAACCACCATAAGAGCGGTTGATGAGTTTGTTCTGTCTATTGTATCGCCTGCTTTTGCATTCTTTGTTATAACAGTTCCTGAAATTGGTGATGTTATAGAATAGTCATCAAGACTGTCTCTTGTTTCCTCCATAGAAAGCTGTGCGCTCCTGTAGCTTAATTCACTGTTTGTCAGGCTTCTTTCCTGCGAAGAAAGAGCATCGGAAGAAATTGTTGCAATTACCGCACCTTTTTTTACATAATCGCCATTAGCATAATTTACAGCTGTGATTGTTCCGGTGGCTTCGGCTTTCACATTTCCGCTTTCGCCATACTTTATCGTGCCATACCCCGGACTTTGCATTCCTGCAATTTCCCCTCCGACAGTTAACCCTTCGGTAAATGCCCCCGGATTTTCAAGCTCAATTGTAACATTGTAGGTTTTAGAACCATCTTCCTGAATACTTGGTCCGCTGCTGATAGATGAAACTTTTCCCTCTACCACACTCATATGTACTGAGCTTGAAACATTTGCCTTTTGTCCCACATATATTGAATTAATCTGTGCTGATGTAAAAGGCAGGGAAACTTCCAAATCTCTTGTGTTCTCAACAGTTGCAATCTGTTGATTATTTGAAATATCATTTCCTTTTTTAATTGTCAGCCCTGAAATAATACCATCGCAAGGGGCAGTTATTGAAAGTTTTTCCAATGCATCGGAGTAGTCACTTCTTGCATTATCAAGATTGTTTTTTGATTGTGCAAGGGATATTTCCTGTCTGTCAATACTTTTCTGGATAGTTTCCTTATCAAACTGATATAATATGTCACCCTCATTAACAATATCTCCAACCTCATAAGGACTTGCTACAATATCACCGCTGACCATTGAAATAATCTCAAATCTTTCATATGGCTCAACTGCTGCCTGACCTGTTGTGACCGATTTGATATCTCCATATGTAACAACATCAGTCTGCACAATATCCATCGAATTTGCAGTCTTTGATTTATTGGCGAATATCAAATATCCGCCTACTGCACACACCAACACTGCTCCTGCTGTTATAAATGCAATATTTTTCTTTGAAAGATTTAGTTTCTTTATTCGCTTCAATGTGTCTTCCTCCTTAAAAACAGTTATACCTATCTATTTTATGAATTTATTATAATACTAAATTATTTCCAGCTTATGTCGCAGTTGTTTTATTTATGTAAATATTTTTTGAATAAACTGCGAATGGTCGACAAGATAACAAAAAACCTCCGAAAATTCGGAGGTTTTGAGTCGCAATTATCTCTTTGAGAACTGTGGTGCACGACGAGCTGCTTTCAAGCCGTATTTCTTTCTTTCCTTCATTCTTGAATCTCTTGTCAAGAAACCTGCTTGCTTCAATGTTGCTCTGTATTCGTCTGAATCCACTTCAAGTAATGCTCTTGCAATACCGTGACGGATAGCACCAGCCTGACCTGTGAAGCCGCCG
>JAZNGS010000067.1:0-3941 GCA_045576555.1 Clostridia bacterium
AGGATAACAGGCTAGCATTTTTACCTAAATTAATCTCTCTAATAGTTCCCATTTAAAAAATAGTGTTTTTTACATAATAACACCAATATTAACAATATTAAATTAGAAAAATCGAATATCAAAAGATATTCACATGTGACAATATAATTATAGCACTTGTATAAAAATAATACAAGTGCTTTTTCAAAATTCTACATAATTCATATGACAAAATTCGACATACGTACTTCTAATGGGTAGAGAACATAAAAATACCCCGTGGAAACCGTACCTGAATCTGCATTTCTTACCTGCATAGCAGGTGGGTTGAAGCCTGGGTGCTTTATATGTCCACTGGCAGTCCAGAAAAGGAAAGGAGGCGTATACGCCACACCGCAGAGACTAATATCCCTTAGAAAAAGTGTTGGTAAAAAATTAGACCTTACACGCGAGTCACAGGGTTGATTTGTATATTTATATTACCACAAAATTTTAAAATTATCAATAGTTTTTATAAATTTTCCAATAAAACCACAGCAGTGGAAGAAATTCCCTCTCCTCTACCCTCAAAGCCGAGTTTTTCAGTGGTTGTTGCCTTGATATTTATTAAATCAATACCAACACCCAAAACATCTGCCACATTCTTTCTCATATTCTCTATAAAAGGTGCTATTTTTGGTCTTTGGCACACGATGGTTATATCTGCATTAGATAGCTTATATCCTGATTTTTTAACAAGGTCTGCGACCTCTTTTGTCAAAATCATACTGGAAATTCCCTTATATTTTTCGTCTGTATCAGGGAAATGTCTGCCAATGTCACCAAGCGCACAAGCACCGAGCAATGCATCGCAAAGTGCGTGCAAAGCTACATCTGCATCGGAATGTCCCAACAAGCCTTTTTCATATTCAATTTCTTCTCCGCAAAGAATTAACTTTCTGTCCTCAACTAATTTATGAACATCATATCCGTGACCAATTCTCATTTTAACCCTCTTTTCTTTAATATATTTTCTGCAATTATCATATCATCAGGGGTTGTTAATTTGATGTTGTCATAACTTCCCTTTGTAACCTTTATTTTTCCTATATATTTTTCATAAAGTGAACAGTCATCAGTTCCCAAAAAACTATCTTCTATTGCCATTTCGTGAGCTTTTATTATCCCTTCTCTTTTGAAAACTTGCGGTGTCTGGATTTGGTATGTGGTTTCCCTGTCTAGAGTTTTTATAATAAATCCATTCTCATCAACACTCTTTAGAGTGTCCTTTGAAGAAACACCTACCGCTGATGCTCCATATTTTTTCGCATCTTCTATTGCATTTTCTATTACATCACAAGTTATCAAAGCTCTTGCTCCATCGTGAATTACAACTATGTCGGCTTCCCTTACCTCACACAGTCCATTATAGACCGACTCCTGCCTTGTCTTTCCGCCTGCAATTACTTTTATATCCTTAAAATTTTTGCATAACTCAATATCGCACTCTCTTGTGACTAAAACTATATCGGAAATTTTATCGCAAGAGGAAAAGACATCTATTGTGTGCTCAATCACAGTTTTTTCGCCCAATGGCAAAAAAACCTTGTTCATCACTCCTCCCATTCTCGTTCCGCTCCCTGCGGCAACAATAACAGCAGTTATTTTCATTTTCCTCTCCCCTTTTCTTATGAAAAAAGGACTGATGAGAACACCAATCCTTTATTTTTACGCTTGAATCAACTCATCAACTGTATCGTTCATAATACTTTCAATGTCGTTTTTATCTGCAATATCCGACAAAACAAGCTCACTTATCATAATCTGCTTTGCGTTATTGAGCATCTTTCTCTCGCTTGTTGAAAGTCCCTTTGATTTATCACGATACATTAGTTCTTTTACAACATTCAAAACCTGATAAATGTCGCCTGTCTTAATCTTTTGCATATTTTCACGATGTCTTTTGTTCCAATTATCGTTCTCCAAAATTGGAGCACGCCTGAATTCCTCAAGAACCTTTGCTCCCTCTTTTCTGTCGATAACAAATCTAACACCAATTTCTTCACAGCTTTGCATTGGAATCATAACAGTCATCTCACCAGTTACGTTCATTCTCATAACATAATATGACTGCTTTTTTCCGAGCACGATTTTTTCTTCAATGGATTCAATCACGCCCGCACCATGCATTGGATATACAATTTTGTCTCCGATGTTATACATTTTTGACACCCTCTTAATCTGCCATCTGAGGCATTCTTTACCTCTTTATTATACCACATAATGCCTGAAAAGTCAAATTAAGAATTGAATTTTTTTAACTTTTTTCACTCTTCTATTTCGATAATTTCATCATTTTCGACACTTTCAACACTTCTTAATTGTCTTTGAATTGCCCTTGTTCTCACACCCACAAGTGCGTCAAGTTCCTTGTTTGCCTGATTAATTCTCTGCTGTGCCGCCTCAATAACCTTTTCGAACTTATCAAATTCAGTTTTGACAGCTCCCAATATTCTCCAAACCTCCTGCGAACGCTTTTGGATTGCAAGAGTCTTAAATCCCATCTGGATACTGTTTAAAAGTGCTGCCATTGTGCTTGGCCCTGCTACATTTATGTGGTATTCTCTTTGCAAATACTCAACAAGCCCTGTTGTGTTTATCACTTCCGCATAAAGTCCCTCAAAAGGCAGGAACATTATCGCAAAATCGGTTGTATATGGCACTTCTATATATTTTGTATGTATGTCCTTTGCAAATGCCTTAATTCTTGTAACCAATACTGATGACGCTTGTTTTATTTGTTCGGAGTCTGCAGTTTCATATGATTCTTTTAAGTTCAAATATGCGTCCTGAGGGAATTTTGAGTCAATCGGAAGATAGACAAACCCACCATCGCCTGATGGCATTTTAACTGCAAATTCAACCACATTTTTGCTATTTGGAATTGTTGCAACATTTTCTTCATACTGTTCAACAGATAAAATCTCTTTTAAAATTGCTCCAAGCTGAATTTCTCCTAAAATTCCTCTTGTCTTGACATTTGACAATACCTTTTTCAAATCGCCCACGCCTGATGCTAATGTCTGCATTTCTCCCAAGCCTTTATAAACCTGCTCCAATCTCTCGCTTACTAACTTGAAGGATTGATTCATCTTGTCCTCTAAAGTCTTCTGGAGCTTTTCATCAACTGTTCTTCTCATCTCATCTAACTTTTTGGAATTTTCTTCCGAAATTGCGGTGAGTTTTTTCTCAACAGTTTCTCTTATTGCCTCCATTTTCTGTTCGTTCATTGATTCATAGGTCTTAAAACGATTTTCCAATCTGTTAAAACTCTCGGACAATATTTTTTGTTGCTGTTCGTCTGCGTTTTTCTGATTGGTAGAAATCAATTCTCCCATTGTTTTGACAGAGTTTTGAGTTGATTGGGACATATCAGAAATTGGCTTTGTGACATCAGCAGATTTTTTGGTAATTAAAAAAATGATTGTAATTAGTTGTAATATTGCAACTATTGATAAAATTAATATATCCATGATAAACTCCTTTTTTATAAATTATATAAAGACTGTACATTCTAGATGCCAATCCTTTTTAGTGGTAGTTCTTATCAAGTCAGGACTAAAAATCATTCTTTATCTTCAACAACACCTTGAATTAAATCTATAACTACTTGATTTAGTTCTGTTGCATTGTTTGATGTAATTGCCGGCTTGCCTGTATCTGCTTCGATTTCTTTTCGTGCGTTACCTGCATATTTCCCGCCTCGTTTTGCAATCTCACGATTTTCTTCAAAGGTTTGAGGATTATGAACTTTTGATAGTTCTGTAGTTGTTGCTTCAGCGAGCATATTGAGAACAAGTTCAAGGTCACTCATATTATCTCTTAAATTTTCTTTTGTCAGTCCTTTAATATTTTTATATTTCCTTGTTGTCATTCCAGACCATGCTTTTGTAATCTCATCAGTGAGAATGGCATATTCTACG
>JAZNGS010000068.1:0-3180 GCA_045576555.1 Clostridia bacterium
ATGACTGCTCTTCGTCTTTTTTACTGCTTTTTAAGTAAAGTTCATTTCTTTGTTGTTCAATATCTGATTCTTTTGATTTTAGCTCCTGCATTTCATCAGCAATGCTTTTATAGAGGTCTGCAGATTTTTTAATAAGTTCTGCATTTTTTTTGAGATTAATTAAACACATACTAACATCAAGCCCTTTATATTCTTCATAAAGGATCAGATATTTTTTTGCTTTTTTAGATTGATTTTCCAATGGGCCAAGCTGTCTTTCAAGTTCGGTTGTAATATCATCAATTCTCACCAGATTTTCATCAACTGATGAAAGTTTTCGCATAGCCTCGTCTTTTCTATGTTTATATTTCGAAACACCTGCAGCCTCTTCGAAAAATGCGCGCCTGTCTTCTGCTTTTGTAGACAATATCTGTGCGACATTTCCCTGACCAATCATAGAATATCCATCACGACCAAGACCTGTATCCATAAATAACTCATGAATATCCCTTAATCTGCAATCAGTATGATTGATTTGGTATGAAGACTCACCGGAACGATATATTTTTCTTGTGACAACAACCTCATCATATTCAATTGGAAACATATTATCACTGTTGTCAAGCACAAGATTGACCTCAGCGTAATTAACCTGTTTTCTTGTTTCGGTTCCTGCAAAAATTACATCCTGCATATTAGAGCCACGGAGACTTTTCACACTCATTTCTCCCATAACCCATCTTATAGCATCTGATATGTTACTTTTTCCGCTGCCATTTGGTCCGACAACGGTTGTAACACCTTGAACAAAGTCAAGGACTGTTTTATCAGCAAAGGATTTAAAGCCTTGCAGCTCCAATCTTTTAAGATACAAGTTTCTTCCTCACTTTCTAATTAGTAACGACTTTAAAAGTAAAGGGCAATATATTATCATCGCCTATTATTTTCAAGTCAATATCATACAAATGTTTAATCTTGTTTATATTAGTTTTATTTTTTCCAATTGCTTTGGAAACTTCTTTTGTATTAACCAAAATTTTTATATAATTTGATGTCAAAGTTTTAATAGCATCACAAAACATATCAAAATATATCTCTGACTCAACAAGCTCTCGAAATTGCGAATCAAACGGACCTGCAACCAAGGAACCATCAGGTGATATTTCATCAGTTGTCTGCAGAGCAATTCTTATAACAGGAATGTTTGATTTTGTGAATAAAAGTAATAATTTCTTGCATAAAGAAATTGCTTCATCAAGTCCCTGTGGACGATAATCTCCACCAAAATACATCTTTTCAAGCATTGTGTCTTTCAAGACCAATGTCGGATATATTCTTACAAAATCAGGATGAAGAAAAATAATCTTGTTTGCAGTTTCAATAGCAGTTTCATCGGTGTCTTCAGGTAACCCTGTCATCATCTGTAACCCAAGAGAAAAATCATATTCTCTTATCAGACTGACTGCTTCATAAACATCCTCTGCAGTATGACCTCTGTTTGAAGCCTTTAGAACATTATCATCAAGACTTTGAACCCCAAGCTCTATTGTTGTAACACCATATTTTTTTAGTTGGTCAAGAATTTTTTTATTGATATAATCAGGTCGGGTTGAGAGCCTGATACCATCAATCTTCCCTGTCTTGACATATTCATAAGCAACACTTAAAAACTGACCCTGCATATCAAAATCAATGCCGGTAAAACTGCCTCCGAAGAAAGCGACCTCGATTGTTCTGTCACTATTCGGGAGCGTTTTTAAGTGCTTCTCTATAATTTCTTTGATATTTTCAACTGACACATCGGTACTTTTGCCTGTTATTTTTTTTTGATTGCAAAAAACGCAGTCATTAGGACAACCGATATGCGGAACAAATATTGGTATATTATAATGTTTCATATATTTATTTTTGAAAGAGCCATTTTGGCTGCTTCCTGCTCCGCTTCTTTTTTTGAAAAACCAACACCGTTTGAGACTTTTTTATCATTTATAAATAAGTCAACACAAAAATTTTTCCTGTGTTCAGGTCCGGATGCATTTGAAACTGTATAAATAATTTTTGATTTGTCATGATAAATTTTTTGTACTTCTTCCTGCAATCTACTCTTATAATCCTTTATGGATTTGTCATACAGGTTTGATGTAAGTTTATCGGATAAAGTTTTCATAACATATTTTTGAGCCGATTCAAATCCACCATCAATATAGATGGCAGCCAAAATAGCCTCATATATGTCACAAAGAATTGAATTTCTGTCTCTGCTCCCTGCTTTTTCCTCTCCATTACCAAGCATAATGAATTTTCCAAAGTTGAATTTTCTTGCTACAGCAGATAAAGATTCTTCGCAAACCAACGATGAACGAATTCTTGAAAGTTCTCCCTCTGGCGTGTTTTTCATTTTTTCAAACAAGTATTCACTTACGATAATGCTTAATACAGAATCACCTAAAAACTCAAGTCTTTCATAGCTTTTGCATCTGTATTCATTTGCATATGAGCTATGAGTTAATGCAGTTTTTAAAAGTTCAATATTATTAAATTCATATCCGATTATCTTTTCTAATTCTTTCATTTTAACATTCTCCGGTTGCAAAAGAAAATAAATAATACAATATAGGGGTAAAAACCCCTATATCATTATAATCTTTCTTTAATATAATTCACTGCATCTGCAACAGTTGATATTGTTTCTGCATCCTCATCTTCAATTTCTATATCAAATTCTTCTTCAATTCCCATTATCAAATCAACTATATCCAAAGAATCTGCACCAAGGTCATCAACAAATGATGCATTCAAGGTAACAAGGTCTTCTTCAACACCTAATTGTTCAACAATAACTGACTTAATTCTTTCAAATTCCATTTGTCACATCTCCTTTTAAATTTGTATCATATTGTGTTTTTACAATGGTAAAATATTCTCATAATAATTTTACCATATAAATAACTTGTAGTCAAGATTGATATGTATAAAAAAAATAAATATTTTTCTTGCAAATTCATTTATATTATGCTATAATGAGTTTGATTTGCTCCCGTAGTTAAATGGATATAACAAACCCCTCCTAAGGGTTAGTTATCAGTTCGATTCTGGTCGGGAGTGCCAACAAAAAACTCTATCTTTATAAGATAGAGTTTTTATTTCTTTATATTTATAAATCACTTATTATTTCCATTGCTTTTTTTAATTGATTATCAA
>JAZNGS010000069.1:0-14941 GCA_045576555.1 Clostridia bacterium
TATTCTTAATGCCTTCGATGGTAACCTTATGCTTAACTGCTGTTTCACCGGGAACAGTGATTGCACAGTTACCGCCCTGGTCAATTGAAATATCAACGATAACAGAACCGGGCTTCATTGATTTTACGATTTCCTCTGTAAGAATGATGGGAGCAAGCTTACTGGGAACAAGAGCTGAACAGAAAACGATGTCCATATCCTTAATTGTATCTTTAAGGTTATCTCTTTCAATCTTGAGCCATTCTTCGCTGAGCGCATTTGCGTAACCGCCCTCACCTACTGCAACCTCAGCAGGAACACCTGTATCAACAATCTTTGCGCCAAGACTCATAGCCTGTTCTGCTGCTGCAGGACGAATGTCTGCTGCATATGTAATGGCACCAAGACCTTTTGCTGTAGCAAGTGCACGCAAACCTGCAACACCTGTACCGATGACAAGTGCATTACAAGGTTTAACCTGACCTACTGCACAGAAAATCGGCGGAATGAATTTCTTGAGATCGTTTGCCGCCATAAGAATACCCTTATAACCCGCACAAGTACTCATTGATGAAAGTGCATCCATCTTCTGTGCTCTTGAGATACGGGGAACACCGTCAAGTGTGAGACTGATTACACCTTTCGCCGCCATATTTTTAACCATTTCGTGGTTAACAGGAGATGCCGGGTGAATAAATGTGATGAGGTACTGACCCTCATGCATCATATCCACTTCGTGCTTGCCCTTTGCTTCATTAAACTGAGGTTCCTTAACCTTCAAAATAATGTCTGCTTTTTCATAAAGTTCTTCGCAATCTGCAATCATTGTAGCACCTGCTGCTGCATACTCTGCATCAGAAAAAAGTGCACCTTCGCCAGCTGTGTTCTCAACAAGAACATCAAAACCTTCTGCTTTAAGCAAAGAGACTGTTTCAGGAATTGCAGAAACACGACCTTCACCATGTATAATCTCTTTTGGAATACCAATAATCATCTTTTTTCTACCCCTTTTCACTTTTTATTAAATATTGTTTTTAACAATTATTTTGCTGTGGAATAATACAGACCTCGTTTTTATTTTCCGAAAGAACTACCGATGTTCTGGTAAAAGAAACTCCATCTATGGATTTAATATAATTTAGAATCTCCTCCAGGCTCTTTCGTTTGTCTATCGCAACTTTTAATATAAAATCGAAGTCTCCTGCTATATAATAACATTCTGTAATAAATGAATTTTCCTTAACTTTGTTCACAAAATTTTCATAGTGTTTCGGGTGTTCAAGACGCACTGTAATAAAAGCATTTAAATCTCTTCCCAGGATACGTTGGTCAATTAAAACTGTATACTGCTTTATAACACCTGAACTTTCAAGTTTTTTAATGCGTTCAATAACTGCCGAGGTAGAAAGATTAATTTTTCCACCTATGTTTGTTGCATTTTCTCTTGAATTTTCCTTCAGACAAGCCAGAATTTCATAATCAATTGCGTCCAAAAAAATTCACCCCTAGTTCTAATTTAATTATATTAAAATACATTAAAAATGTAAATATATCACCCAAAATTCCGATGTATCTTTGGTATTTTTAATTATAACAGAAAATATTTCTGTTTTCAACTTTTTTTTATATGTTTTTCAAAAAAATTTCCATATTAAATCAAGTCTGTTTTAGAATTATTGTCATAGAATATCCTTTTTCGACAATATTCTGCAAATCTCCATTTATATGGAATATAAGGTTGAGATGCAACCCATTTTTAGAGATATACTCACTTCGTTCGTGCAATATATTTGTTTCTCAACCTCATAAAATTAACAAATAATTTAGCAATATAATCTTGACATATTATTATAATAATGATATAATCAATTAAACCGTTGAGAAAGAGTAAGTAGGTTTTGTCACTTTTATAAGAGAGAACTGCAGGCGGTGTGATTGCAGTATAAAATATAAAACCGAATGGACTTTCGAGGGCAATCAGAACGAACTTGTTTTTAGTATGTGCGCCGGAGCCAGACTCTCCGTCAAAAAAAGTCAGCATATGATTGTATGCATTAAGTGGACGATTTTCGTCAAGCCGGGTGGCACCGCAGGAATATATCTCCTGTCCCAGCATTATCGGGACAGGAGTTTTTTGTTGTCCTGAATATGTAAATTTCTATGAAAGGGGACATTAAAATGTCAAATAAGGAAATTCCTTACAAAATCTATTTAACGGAGGATGAAATGCCAAAGGCCTGGTATAATCTTCGTGCAGATATGAAAAATAAACCTGCTCCGTTATTAAATCCTGAAACAATGAAGCCAATCACAGCCGATGAGCTTTCAGGAGTTTTTTGTGAAGAGTTAATTAAACAGGAATTGGATGATACAACACCATATTTTGAAATCCCAACCGAAATCAGAGATTTCTATAAAATGTTCCGTCCATCTCCATTAATCAGAGCATACTGTCTTGAGAAAAAACTTGGTACACCTGCAAAAATTTATTATAAATTTGAGGGTAATAACACAAGCGGAAGCCACAAGCTCAATTCAGCAGTTGCTCAAGCATATTATGCTAAAAAGCAAGGTCTAAAAGGTGTTACAACCGAAACAGGTGCAGGACAATGGGGCACTGCTTTGGCAATGGCCTGTTCATATTTTGATTTGGAATGTAAGGTGTATATGGTTAAATGCTCATATGAACAAAAACCTTTCAGACGCGAGGTTATGAGAACATACGGAGCATCAGTTACTCCTTCACCATCTATGGATACAGAAATCGGAAGAAAAATATTGGAACAGTTCCCGGGAACAAACGGAAGTCTTGGATGTGCAATTTCAGAAGCAGTTGAAGTTGCAACAAAAACAGAGGGTTATCGTTATGTTTTGGGAAGTGTTTTAAATCAGGTATTATTGCACCAGACTGTAATTGGTCTTGAGGCAAAAACTGCATTAGAAAAATATGGTGAAAAAGCTGATATTATTATCGGTTGTGCAGGTGGCGGTTCAAACCTTGGTGGTTTAATTGCACCATTTGCTGCCGACAAAATCAAGGGTGAATCCGATTGCAGAATTATTGCTGTCGAGCCATCTTCTTGCCCAAGCTTGACAAGAGGAAAATACGCATATGATTATTGCGATACAGGAATGGTTTGTCCTTTACAGAAAATGTATACACTTGGCAGCAGCTATATTCCAGCAGCCTCTCATGCAGGCGGTTTAAGATACCATGGTATGAGTTCTGTTTTATCACAGCTCTATGAAGATGGAATTATGGAAGCTGTAAGTGTTAAACAAACAGAGGTCTTTAAGGCTGCAGAAGAATTTGCAAGAATTGAGGGTATCCTCCCTGCTCCTGAAAGCTCTCACGCAATCAAGATTGCTATTGATGAGGCTCTAAAGTGCAAGGAGACAGGCGAAGAAAAAACAATTGTTTTTGGTCTGACAGGAACAGGCTATTTTGATATGATGTCATATGAAAAATTCCATAATGGTGTGATGGAAGACTATTTACCAACAGATGAAGAAATTAATGTTAGTCTTGCAAAACTCCCTAAAATAGATTAATAAATGATAAAGGCGGCATAGCAATCTATACCGCCTTTAATTTTTTTTGATTACATAATGCTTTCCAAAGTTTTGTTTACTTCAATTAAGAATGTTTCTGTGTCAACTGTTTTCTTATTTTCTAATGTTGACAACAATGCCAAATCCCCTGTCATAATACCATTTTCAATAGTCATTATTGTTGCTTTTTCCAAATCATCTGCAAACTTAATCAAGTCAGGAAGATTATCAAGTTCTCCTCTCTTTCTCAATGCACCTGTCCATGCAAACAATGTTGCAACAGAGTTTGTTGATGTTTTTTCACCCTTTAGGTGCTTATAATAATGTCTTTGAACTGTTCCGTGCGCTGCTTCATATTCATAAACACCATCAGGAGAAACCAAAACTGATGTCATCATTGCAAGTGAGCCATAAGCTGTAGCAACCATATCCGACATAACATCACCGTCATAGTTCTTGCAAGCCCAGATATATCCGCCATTTGAACGAACAACTCTTGCAACAGCATCGTCAATCAATGTGTAGAAATATTCAATTCCTGCTTTTTCAAACTTTTCTTTGTATTCATTTTCATAAATCTCTGCAAAAATATCTTTAAATCTATGGTCATATTTCTTTGAAATAGTATCTTTTGTTGCAAACCACAAATCCTGCTTTGTATCAAGTGCAAAGTTAAAGCAAGCTCTTGCAAAGCTCTCAATTGAGTTATCCTTATTATGAAGTCCCTGAATGATACCTGTTGTATCATCAAAATCATAAATTGTTTCTTTTGTGACATTTCCCTCTTTATCGGTCATCACAAGTTCAGCTTTTGAACCCTTTGGCACTTGCATTTCCACATTTTTATACACATCGCCATAAGCATGACGAGCAATTGTTATTGGCTTTGTCCATGTAGGAATATATGGAGTAATACCCTTTACAAGAATAGGAGTTCTGAAAACTGTACCATCTAATATTGCTCTTATGGTACCATTAGGAGATTTCCACATCTGCTTTAGGTTGTATTCAGGCATTCTTGCCGCATTTGGTGTAATAGTAGCACACTTTACAGCAACACCATATTTTTTTGTTGCCTCTGCACTGTCAAAAGTGACTTTGTCATCAGTTTCATTTCTGTGCACAAGACCCAAATCATAGTACTCTGTCTTTAAATCAATGTGAGGAATTAATATAATATCCTTAATCATTTTCCAGATAATTCTGGTCATTTCATCTCCATCCATTTCAACCAATGGAGTTGTCATTTTAATCTTAGCCATTTCATTCCCTCCCCTAATCACTCAGATAATGTCTTAGTATAGTTCAATAGACCACCTGCATAGAGCATTTCCTTTTGTCTTTCGGAAACAGATAAAACAACTTTAAAATCAAATCCCTTTGTTTTATTTGTTGCTGTGAGTTCTTCACCTGATTTGATCTGTTCTTTAACATTCTTAATTTCTATCTCATCGTTTTGGTCAATTTTGTCATAATCAGCCTCATCTTTGAATGTAAGAGGTAAAATTCCTGCATTAATAAGATTTGCCATATGAATTCTTGCAAAAGACTTGGTTATAACCGCTTTTACTCCAAGATACAAAGGAGCTAATGCTGCGTGTTCTCTTGATGAACCCTGTCCGTAATTTGAACCGCCGATAATTACTGATTTACCCATATCTAATGCTCTTTGATAGAAGTTTTCATCGCAAACTGCAAAGCAGTGCTTTGAAATTTCAGGAATGTTCGAACGAAGCGGCAATATTTTTGCACCCGCAGGCATAATGTGGTCTGTTGTGATATTATCACCCACTTTTAGTGAACATTTTGCATCAATATCTTTTGCTAATGGTTCTGATATTGGGAAAGGCTTAATGTTTGGTCCTCTCAAAACTTCAACTGTATCCATCTTATCAGCTTCAATCGGCTCAACAATCATATTATCATTTATATCAAATAACTCAGGAAGTTTGAATTCAGGCATATCTCCCAATTCTCTTGGGTCTGTTAAATAGCCTGTAAGTGCAGATGCTGCTGCAAGTTCAGGAGAAACAAGATAAATCTGTCCGTCCTTTGTTCCTGATCTTCCCTCAAAGTTACGATTAAATGTTCTCAATGAAATACCGTTTGAATTAGGTGACTGTCCCATTCCGATACATGGTCCGCAAGCACTTTCCAGAATTCTCGCACCTGCGTCAATCATAACTGATAAAGCACCATTTTTAGCTAACATATTAAGAACCTGCTTTGAACCTGGCGCAATCGACAATGATACATCAGGGTGAACAGTTTTTCCTTTAAGAATATGTGCCACCTTTAACATATCCAATAATGATGAGTTTGTACAAGAACCAATACAAACCTGGTCAATCTTTAATTTACCAATTTCAGCAACTGACTTAACATTATCAGGAGAATGCGGGCAAGCCGCCAATGGCACAAGCTCCGACAAATTAATTTCAACAATTTCATCATAATCTGCATCACTATCTGCAGCTAATGGTGTATATACCTCTTCTCTACCCTGTGCTTTCAAAAATTCACGAGTGATTTCATCTGATGGGAAAATAGAAGTTGTTGCACCAAGTTCTGCACCCATATTTGTAATAGTTGCTCTCTCTGGAACAGATAAAGTCTTGACACCCTCTCCGCAGTATTCGATTACTTTTCCAACTCCGCCTTTGACAGATAATCTTTTTAATACTTCCAGAATAACATCTTTTGCCGCAACCCATGGTTGAAGTTTTCCAGTGAGTTCTACCTTAACAACTTTTGGACAGGTTATATAATATGCACCGCCGCCCATAGCAACTGCGACATCCATACCTCCTGCACCAATGGCAATCATTCCGATTCCGCCGCCTGTTGGTGTGTGTGAGTCTGAACCGATTAGAGTTTTTCCAGGGATTCCAAACCTTTCAAGGTGCACCTGATGGCAAATTCCGTTACCTGGTCTTGAAAAATAAATTCCGTGTTTTTTACAAACGCTTCCAATAAATCTATGGTCATCTGCATTTTCAAAACCACTTTGCAATGTGTTATGGTCAATATATGCAACAGACTTTTCAGTTTTTACTCTTGGAACTCCCATAGCTTCAAATTCAAGATATGCCATTGTACCCGTGGCATCCTGAGTTAATGTCTGGTCAATTCTTATTCCTATTTCTTTACCCTTTATCATTTGTCCATCAACAAGATGTGCTGACAGTATTTTCTCTGTTAATGTTCTTCCCATATTGCTGATCCTTTCCAATGATTTTATAGCACTCTATATTTTACAAAAAAATGCTCTCTTTGTCAAGCAAAAACCCCATCACTCCTATCAAGCAACGGGATTTTTCTTTAAAATAATCGAACAAATTTCAGGTCTATTGAAAACTCTTGGTAATATTGTCGGATTTCCCACACCTCTTGAAACAATCATTTTTGTATTGCCAAGAGCATATTCTCCGCCAAAATATTTAGGAAAAAATATTCTTCCCTTTTGTATAAAATTGGTTTTTGGAGAAACGACTCCCCCTATTCCCGGAATTCTGAATTGTCCGCCATGCATATGTCCTGACAAAATCAAATCAAACCCTTTATTATCAAACATATCCAAAAGATTTGCTCTATGGAACATAAGAACATTAAAGCAGTCAGGAATCAAAATCTTTTGAAGTCCCTCATTTATTTTTTTTACTATGACATTATGCGTCACAGAGGATGGGTCCTCAATTCCGGAAATATTAATTTTTGAGTCACCCTTTGTTATTTCAACACTTTCATTCTGCAAGAATACAGCACCCAATTCCTTGCACTTTTTCACCAATTCATCATAGTCATTTCTCCAGACATCATGGTTTCCTGAAACAATATAAACAGGTGCAATTTTTAAAAGTTCTTCTAAAAGTCTTATAAATGGTTCATATGAGCCAGTATCATGAGTCATATCCCCTGTTATACATATAATGTCAGGATTTTCTCCTCTTACTGCATCTGTTAGTCCTGCAGTTGTATCACAATGAAAATCCGACAAATGTACTATTTTAAAGTCATCAAACTCTTCGGGAAGTTTGTCTGATTTTATGGTATAGTGAGAAACTTCAAGCCTGTTATCTAGTCCCTTTGCTGCGACCACAACAGCTCCTGCCAAAATAACCTTACTGATTATCTTCATTAAAATCCTCCATTTATTTTTATATCATATATATAATACCACATTTTTTATAATATTACAATCACATTTTCAAAATCATTTCATATCCTATTAGTAAGGAATAGTTGGAATTACTTTCAATAATCCAAAATTTAAAAGGGGTGTTATTTTAATGAATGACAGAAACAACCAAAACAATAACTGCTGTGACAGCGGATTTAAAGAAGCTGTATGCATACATACTGACAAGGTGTATGACAGCTGCAGAGATAAAGATTGCCTTGAAAACATAAGAGTTTATCTTACAGCATCAGGTCAATCTGTTGTTGACAGAGCAATTAATGTTAAATGCACAAAAGCAGAAATTATATGGGTTTTTTCAGATATTGAGGCAGTACCATTTAACAGAGGATTCTACTCTGTGGATTTAAAGTACTTCTTCAGAATTACTTTAGCAGTGTTCACAGGTATCGGAAGACCTACAGAGGTGGAAGGTCTTGCTACATTTGACAAAAAGGTTATCCTCTTCGGCTCAGAAGGTAATGCAAAGGTATTCGCATCAAAATATAAAGAAGATGCTTTTGACCCTCAATTATGGCGCAAAACCAATATGCCTAATGCGGTGGTTGAAGTAGTTGACCCAATAACACTTGGTGCGAAAATAGTAGACGTTAAAGATAATTCATGTTGCTGTGATGATGATTTTGATTTGGCAAGTGTGCCTGAATCAGTATGCCGAGTATTTGATGACAATCTTATTCTTGGCGGAGAACAAAAAAGAATATATGTATCAATTGGAATATTCTCAATTATCAAACTTGAAAGAAGAGTTCAACTCTTAATTCCTGCATATGATTTCTGTGTTCCTCACAAAGAATGTATTGGTGCAACAGATGATAATCCTTGCGATTTATTTGAAAGAATTTCATTCCCTGTTGATGAATTTTTCCCTCCCGAAAGACAGGATTTTGACTGTCCGGATAATAAATGCGGATGCTAAATTTTATCATCTCCCAATCGGCTATGATTGGGAGATTTTTTTGTAAACTTTTATTGTCGCTTTATTGAAAATAAATGTTTGCATTCTATTGACATCAAGGTTTAAATATTATATAATTTTAAGAAGGAGGGATGGGAATGAAAGCAATTATAAACGGAAAAATCATCTTAAAAGACCGAATAGTTGAAAACTGTGCTCTTTTGTTTTCAGATGTAATTGAAGGTATTGTTCCAATGGATAATTTGCCGACAGGAATCGACACAATTGATGCAAAAGGCGGATATGTTTCACCAGGTCTAATTGATTTACATATTCATGGTTATCTTGGAAAAGATGTTTGTGATGGAAATGAGGAAAGCATACGCACAATATCTGAAGGAATTATAGCAAACGGCGTTACAGGCTTTTTGCCAACAACGATGACAGAGGATATGAAAATTATCACAAAAGCTCTAGAGGTTTGCAGAAATCTTAAAGAAGAAAGCAAATCCTGGAAAGGCAGCACAATTTTGGGATGCCATGCAGAAGGACCTTTTATAAGTGAATCAAAAAAAGGTGCTCAAGACCCAAAATACATATTAAAACCTGATGCTGAGTTTGTTAAAAAGTATTCAGATATTATTAAAATAATTACACTTGCTCCTGAAGAAGATTCTGATAATTTTTCAGAAATCAGAAAAATATGCAAGGATACAGATGTTGTTGTTTCTATGGGACATACCTCTGCAGATTACGATACTGCAAAAGCAAGTACAGCTGTAGGTGTGAAGCACGCAACACATTTATTTAATGCAATGACACCAATGGCTCATCGTGCACCAGGAGTTGTTACAGCAGCTCTTAATTCTGATATAAGCTGCGAGCTTATTGTCGACACATTCCATGTATTGCCTGTTTTCTATGATATTTTGTGGAAATTAAAAGGAAGAAAACTTTGCTTTATCACAGACTGTCTTCCTGCAGGCGGATTGCCTGAGGGCGAATACACTTTAGGCGGCCAAAAAATTATATACCGCGGAATTGTTTGTCGTTTAGAAGACGGAACTGTTGCAGGAAGTGTATTGCATCTTAATAAGGGTGTTTGGAATGTTTATACAAATTCACAAATTCCGCTTTGGGAATGTGTTAACTGTGCATCGTTGAACCCTGCAACAACAATCGGAATTCAAGATAAAAAGGGTTCTCTTGATATTGGTAAGGATGCAGATATAATGATAACAGACAATGAATTTAATGTACAAAAAACAATTATTGGAGGAGAAATAAGATATGAAGCTTAAAGTAAATGCAAAATTAGACCCACAGTTCACTCCGTTATCTCTTGTTTGCAGAGATATGCGTGAGGCAACAAAGGAAAACGGACAAGACATTATAGTCGCAATTGAGAGAAACAAGGGATATACAACAACCTACAAAACAAGAATATATAAAGACGGAACAGGTCATGACGAAGAAAACTTCCGTTTCATAGAGAGAATTGCAAAATCACTTCTCTGGGTTGCAGGCGGTTATAAAATCATCATTGCCGGAAGCGATGTTGTTGGTAATAAGATAAAGGAAGCATACACAGACGGCGGTCTTCGTGATTTTGATGTTCACTTTATGGAAAGAGTTTACGAAGAAAAGTTTGAGGTAATTGTATGCCCGCTGGATAAGGCTCCTGTTGACAAATCAGCTGCAGCTCCTATCGGAAGACACCTTGATGGTTGCAGAATAGGTTTTGATGCAGGTGGTAGTGACAGAAAAGTCAGCGCTGTTGTAAACGGTGAAAGTGTTTATTCAGAAGAAGTTGTTTGGTTCCCTAAAACAAATTCTGACCCTGAATATCACTATCAGGGAATTTTAGATGCAATGAAAACTGCTGCATCACATATGCCAAGAGTAGATGCAATCGGTGTTTCAAGTGCAGGTGTGTATGTTGACAATCGTATAATGGTTGCATCTCTTTTCTTGAAAGTCAGCGATGAAGACTTTGATAAGAAAGTTAAAAATATGTACATAGATGTTGCAAAAGAAATTGGTGCTGATATTCCGATTGAGGTTGCAAACGATGGTGATGTTACAGCTTTGGCTGGCGCTATGGACTTGAATGATGACTCTGTTTTAGGTATTGCTATGGGCACATCTGAAGCCGGTGGATATGTTGACCCACAAGGAAATATCACAGGCTGGTTAAACGAACTTGCGTTCGTTCCTGTTGATTTCTGCGAAGATGCTATGGTTGATGAATGGTCTGGCGACTATGGTTGCGGTGTTAAGTATTTCTCACAGGATGGTGTTATCAAACTCGCTCCGTTTGCAGGCATTGAGCTTGACGAAAATCTTTCACCTGCCGAAAAACTTAAGGTTGTTCAAGGCTTGATGGAAAAAGGTGACGAAAGAGCAGCTTCAATTTATGACACAATCGGTGCATATTTTGGTTATGCAATCGCATATTATGCTGAATTTTATGATATTAAGCACGTATTAATTATGGGTAGAGTTACATCAGGTCAGGGCGGTGCTATTCTTCTTGACAGAGCTCAAGAAGTTCTTGACAAGGAATTCCCTGAACTTGCAAAAACAATCAAGCTACATATTCCTGACGAAAAATCAAGAAGAGTCGGTCAATCTGTTGCAGCAGCAAGCTTACCAAAAATCAAATAATTTCATAACTCCCGACAACATTGTCGGGAGTTATTTTTTGTTGACACAATAAGACCATTATGTTATACTAGAACTTATAAAAAATTACCCGGGAAATAAAATCATTTCAGTTGCGGATAGAATTGAAAAGCATCATATAAACGGAAGGAGTCTGTTTTATGCGATACATTAGCGTGATAGGACTTGAAATTCATGCACAACTTTTAACAAACACAAAAATATTCTGTTCTTGTTTGAATAAATTTGGCGAAAAACCAAACACACTCGTCTGCCCTATCTGTTTGGGAACACCTGGGGCTCTCCCATCGATTAACAAGCAGGCTGTTGAGCTTGCTGTTAAAGCAGGATTGGTGCTTGGTTGTAAAATAAATAATATTTCTTCTTTTGACAGAAAAAACTATATCTCTCCAGACCTGCCTAAAGGGTATCAGTTAACTCAATTTTACCATCCTATTTGTGAAAACGGTATTGTTAATTTGAATAACAAAAAAATACATATCCAAAGAATACATTTAGAAGAAGATGCTGGCAAAATCACTAACCAAAACGACACATTACTTATCGACCACAACAGATGCGGAGTGCCACTCATAGAAATTGTAACTGCACCTGATTTTCGTTCTGCCGATGAGGTTTGTGATTTTGTTCGCGATGTCTCATTAAGACTTAAATATGCCAATATATGTGATTCAAGACTTGAACAAGGCTCTTTGAGAGTGGATGTAAATATTTCTGTTATGGCAGAAAATTCATTAAATTTGGGCACAAGAGCAGAAATCAAAAACTTAAATTCTGTTAAATCAATAAAACAAGCTATTGAGTATGAGACCAAACGCCAGACTGATTTAATTTTAGATGGTAAAACAGTTTTATCAGAAACAAGAAGTTTTGATGATAAAACAAGAAAAACACATCCGATGAGAAAAAAAGAAAGTGTTGCTGATTATGGATATTTCCCTGAACCCGATTTACCAAACATATATATTTCGGATAATGAAATAAATAATATAAAAAATGATATTCCGAAAATGCCTCGTGAGCGATTTTTTACATATACCAATATGTATAATCTTACAAATGAAGACGCAAATTTACTTATTGAAAACAAATTGATTTCTGATTTTTTTGAAGAAACGATCAAAAATTATCAGTCATATAAAACAATTAAGAACATATTATTAATAGAGATAAACAGAAACTTAAATGACCGCAAAATAAGTTTTGAGGATATAAAGTTCTCCCCTAGCCATATAACCGAACTTGCCAGACTTTATGATGAAAATAAGATAACAAAGCAAGCATTATCAAAAATAGTAATGATTATGTTTGATGATTTGTCTTCCCCTATTGATATAGCAAAGAAAAATAACCTGATTATCAATGATAACAGGGACATTGTAACTGACATAATTAAAAATGTTATAAACGAAAACAAAGACTCTATTATCGAATATCAAAACGGAAATAAAAAGGTATTTACATATCTAATGGGTCAAGTTATGAGAATTGCCGGAAAAAGCGCAAATCCAAATACTGTTTCAGAACTTTTAAGTGCATATTTAGATAATTTACCAAAAATATAGAATTTATTTTTGTTTTTAGTTGACAAAATTAAGATAAATGTTATAATATTTAGTAGATAATGATTGATAAAACGGCGGCGTTTTATTGTATCGCTTACAGCTGTGGGCAATATGATAGCGTCGCTTTATTCATAAAATATAAGGAGGTATTTCAAATGACTGTGGCTGATTATTTTGGCGAAAATGTCTTTAACCTGTCTGTTATGAAAGAACGCTTGCCAAAAGATGTTTTTGAGTCTGTTGAAACAACTATAAAGGAAGGCACTGCACTTGATTCAGGTGTTGCTGATGTATTGGCAGCAGCAATGAAAGATTGGGCTATTGAAAAGGGCGCAACACACTATACTCATTGGTTCCAGCCTATGACAGGTGTAACTGCTGAAAAACACGATTCCTTTATCACTCCTACAGAAGACGGAAAAATTATTTTAGAATTTTCAGGAAAAGAGCTTATAAGAGGAGAGCCTGATGCATCAAGCTTCCCATCAGGAGGATTGCGCTCAACCTTTGAAGCAAGAGGGTATACTGCGTGGGACCCAACCTCATTTGCATTTATCAAAAACAATTCATTATGTATCCCAACTGCTTTTTATTCATACACAGGTGAGGCACTTGACAAAAAAACTCCCCTTCTTCGTTCAATGGAAGCTATAAACAAGCAAACCTTAAGAGTTTTAAAACATTTTAATTCAGATGCAACACATATTATTTCATATGTCGGTCCTGAACAAGAATATTTTATTGTTGATGAAAAGCTATATAATCAAAGAAAAGATTTGATGTTAACAGGCAGAACTCTTTTTGGCGCACCACCTGCTAAAGGACAGGAAATGGATGACCATTATTTCGGTCAAATCAAAGAACGAATTGCAGATTATATGAAAGAGCTTGATGAAGAACTATGGAAGTTAGGTGTTTTGGCTACAACAAAGCATAATGAAGCAGCACCTGCTCAACACGAGCTTGCTCCAATCTTCTCAACAACAAATATTGCCTGTGACCATAACCAATTAACAATGGAGGTTATGAAAAAAATCGCAAAGAAACACGGCTTGGTTTGTTTGTTACACGAAAAGCCATATGCAGGTGTTAATGGCTCAGGAAAACATAACAATTGGTCAATCGGCACAAATACAGGCGAAAACCTATTTAAGCCGGGTAAAAAGCCAATTGAGAATAAGCAATTCTTATTGTTTTTAGCAGCAGTTATAAAAGCAGTTGATGATTATGCTACTCTATTGAGAGTATCTGTTGCTACTGCAGGAAATGACCACAGACTAGGTGCAAACGAAGCTCCACCCGCAATCATTTCAATTTTCCTTGGAAGTCAGCTTGAGGAAGTTGTTCAGGCAGTAAAAGAAGGCAAAACATCAGTTGATGATACCAGAAGCAAGCTATCTGCAGGAGTTGATGCAGTTCCGCTTATCAAAAAAGATTCAACTGACAGAAACAGAACTTCCCCACTTGCATTCACGGGAAACAGATTTGAATTCAGAATGCCGGGTTCATCACAATCTATTGCCGGAATTAACACAGCGCTTAACACTGCATTTGCAATGACACTTTCTGATATTGCGGATAGATTGGATAATGGTGAAGAAATTCAAGATATTATTGTTGAGATTTTCAAAAAGCATGACAGAGTGATTTTTAATGGAAATGGTTATTCTGATGAATGGGTTGACGAGGCTAAAAAACGCGGTCTTCCAAACCTGAAATCTACTGTTGATGCTATTCCTGCTTTGTTGTATGAAGAAAATATCAAGGCATATTCTTCTATGAATGTATTGTCAAAAATAGAATTAGAGTCAAGATATGAAATTTTGTTAGAGGAATATATCAAAAAAATAAATATCGAAATGCTCACTATGCTTGAAATGGCAAAACAAGAAATTTTGCCTGCTTGCATTAAGTATGTCAATTCACTCGCAACAGGAATAATGACAAAGAAAAAGATAGGCATTTTAGTTCCAAACGAAAAAGCATCTGTTGCTAAAATGTCAAATCTAACTGAAAAGCTGATTGCCGAAATAAATGTTTTGGAAGATTTAAAGAAAAATATTA